>JALNVG010000071.1 GCA_023227685.1 Bacteroidaceae bacterium | reverse complement strand
CATCGCCCAAAGACCAAGTCCCTTATACTTCTTGTTCAATAACGTGTCGCGATGTTTCCAAAAAGTCTGCATCACACCGAAGCTCCATCTGGTACGTTGTTTTACAAATTGGCCTATCTTCTCTGGGGCCTCCGTCATAGCAATAGCTCTATTCTCGTTCTCTATATAAAATCCGGCCCTTAAAATACGGATTGTCAAATCGCAATCTTCAGCTAATGTATCTGTAGTCAACCCTCCTGCGGCATCGATAGCTGATTTTTTGAAGGCACCTATAGCACCGGGAACTACAGTGACCGCATTGATATTAGCATAAGCAAGTCTATCAAAATTCTGACTTGTTACATATTCTATAGCTTGCCACTTAGTGAGCCAATTTACTTGATTGCCTACTTTTACATTGCCAGCTACAGCACCTATATCACGGATCCCTTTATTATCTATAAAATGCAATATCATCAACGAAACAGCATCCTGATAGAGTTTGGTATCGGCATCAATACACACCACATACTCAGCATCCGTATGCTCGATACCGAAATTCAAAGCCGAGGCCTTTCCCCCATTTGTCTTGGTAAATATTTTCACTTTTTCATGAGTGGACAATGCATTGCAAACGCTACGATATGTATCGTCCTTACTCCCGTCATCAACGAAGATAATATTGAAATTAGGATAATCCTGTTCTAATAAATTATTGATTGAAGATACAGCATTTACTTCTTCATTATAAGCGGGAACAATAATAGAAACAAGTGGTGCATTATCCTTCAATACACCTTTATCATAATGGATGGTACTCATTCTTCGCTTTTCACGATGAGTAAGAACCATCATAAAGATTAAACGTCCGAAACCCAAGATAATAAAAATGATAAACAAAGCTGTAAGGAAGTTCATCGCATCATAAATCAGCGTGGCAAGTGTCAAATTGGCCAACATCACATAATAGCCGTTTCCTTTGGGCTCAACGGGCATCAAATCTTGTTTACTCCGATGAAGAATATTTGTTAATGTAGTAAACGTGTATCCCCTCTTTTGAAAATATTCGATAATTCTCGGCAATGCCTTTATCGTCTCCTCACGCGTTACACCTCCGGCATCGTGAAGCAAAATGATATGTCCCCTACCCTGTTTTACAGCATTAACGACACGTACGAATATAGAATCGGACTTGATACCAACTTGCCAATCCTCGGGATCAACAGCTTCACCAACATCCAAATAATTATCTTTACGGGCCAATGCCACAGGAACAATTTCTTCCATCGTAGAAGGTTCACTGTCGGCATTGTAAGGAGCCCTGAATAAAATAGTACTATGTCCGGTCACGCATTCAATAAGCAAGCGCGTCAATTCAAGTTCGATGTGAGTACGGGCCGGTGTATTATAAGCCACATTTCTGTGTGTAAAAGTATGATTCCCTATCAGATGACCGGCATCATATATTTTTTTTATGAGTGGCAGGTTCCTTTCCGCCTGCAAACCAACTACAAAAAAGGCCGCATGAATGTGATATTTGTCAAGTATACTCAGTATTTGAGGAGTCCAACGCGCATCCGGGCCGTCATCAAAAGTCAGCAACAGTTGCTTTGGTTCGGCCTCACCAAGTTTTTCTATTTGATAAGAACTTGGAATAGTCAGATATTTCTCCTCCGATATCAACATCTCCGTACTATCTATTTCTGTTTTAATCTCTCCCGGGTGCGGAGTATTCAGCACATCAAGCACCTCACCATCGCCGATATAATCAACATTGTTGACCGTCTTCACATCTTCTATATCACTCTTTTTTATTTTCAGTACCGCAGTTTTTTCCATATTCTTGCTATAGAACTTCCACACGCGGCCATCCTCACTACCCAGACGCCAAATGCCAAAACCTGCCAATCCATATTCAGAGCCAAACCTCATCGTATTGAAATAAGTAGCCGCATCAGTAAAAAATACTTGATGGAGAACATTATTCCCATCTGCGTAAGAATAGTCCAAATTATAAGTATCATTATCAAAATGAATATCAGTATCACTAGCTGATGCCCTCGAAAGTGCCTGTTGATACGTGAGACTCTCATTGTCGCCATTCGTCGATTTCCAATCATAGCCAAAAGCTCCGAGACCAAGAACTATTTTACCACTCGGTACATCACATGCTATATTATCAACGGCAGCCTCTATCCATTTTTGTGAACAAATAGGACCGGAATCACTAGTCGGACCGTACTCATTATAAGCCATCAGAAAAAAGTAATCATCATACTTTGCTAATGATTTAATATCATAACTATGATCAAACGGAATAATATCCTGTGTAACCAATAATCCCTTTTCATGAAAGACCAATGACAATTCTTTAATAAAAGAGACCAATAACACACGGTCGCTCATCGCCAACTGTTCGAAATCTACATTAATACCTACAAAATGATTAAATAAACATTGCGAAAGAAGTTGATTAATAATTATCTTGCGCTTTGGGGCACTATGAAGAATCCTACCAACTGCCTCAGGACGGAAATCGCCATTGGAGAAATTACTCAACATCGGCATAATAGGAATTCCGGCCTTCTTCATCACACTGAAACCCTGCGGATCGAAGCTGGTCTTCAATTTATCTCTTGCCGGATCAATAAAGAACCATTCAGGCAAAACAAGATTTAAATAACTTACATTTCTCTTGAGCGAAAAAAGCGACTGCGGATCCCATGCTACATAAAAAGCCGCACGGATACCTGCCGGTACCTTTTTCCAACTTTCTAATTTTTTTTGCCTAATCCGAACAATTTTCCCATCATGTATGTGCTTATGTCCTTTCTCTCGACTTGCCTTTTGTTTAGCATAATTAGAATGCCAATTTTTCTCATGGATATAAGATCTAAATCCTTTATAGGCTTTAGATAGCTTTGATTCTTCCATAAAAGGCTTGGAGGCAGTAATCACACCCCGGTAATCTCTTTTAAAAGGTACATTTGGCATTCTATCCATCACGAGCGTGAGGATAAGAGCGAAAATCAATATGGAGAAAAAGAAGACTACAATTCTGAAACTCCATTTAAACTTCTTCCACCTCGAGGTGTTGTCCGTCTGAAAAATTTGTTTGCTCATATAATTTTAGCATCATTCCGACCTTGCAAGATACACTAAAGCTAAAATCGACAAATCAATTTTAGCTAATATTCATCATTGTAAAATCGTGACAAAGATAAAGAAAAAAGGAATATAAAAATCTACTTCTTTTCTAAATAATAAAAGAATTAAAGATAAACAACAGAAGTAAAGAATTCCGCACATATTATTCAAGTCAGCTAATGTGTTAATACAAATCCGGCTCATGGTTAATAAACTGTAAATAATATTTTAACAACTTTACTTCTTTCCCTTTATCGTATCTATAATAATATACACGCCATAAGAAATAGTAATTATAAAAAGAAAGTTTTTAATAGGTATTAAAAATATATTAGATGTTTAATTTTAAAGATTAAAGAAAATGAGAACAAAATTAATGGTTGCAATTTTGATGTGTTTTAGCGTAGGCATGCTTTCAAATGCTAATGCACAAGTAAAGAAAAGGGCTTTCAGCCAAAAAGTTAGATGCGAAAAAACAGACTCCATGAAGAGTAGTCGCGTAGCTAGCGCTTTGATGTTGGATGACAAAACTACAGCTCTATTTGAACCGGTATATATGGAATATCTTCAAAGCATGAATGGTCTGCGCAAACCGATGCAAATGATGAAAAAGCCAGACTCCATGAACCAACGTAAATGTATGATGGCTAATAAAACCGATGCTGAAGTACAAAAAATGATTGAGGATCATTTTGTTCAAGCCCAAAAGATGTTGGATTTGAATAAGGAATATTACAACAAATTCAAAGAATTTCTTTCACCCAAACAAATTGCCAAAATGTATAATATGGAACGCATGGGCTGTAAGATGATGCCGATGAACAAAAAGGACATGAAGATGAACAAGGGTTGTAAAGGACAAACGGATTGCAAAATGATGAATAAGAAAAAGAATAAAAATATTCCGATGGCACTTTAATCTAAAGTTTTTTTGACTGTGACTGATTAATTAGTAATATTAAAATCATTGCCCCGTCTTCTCTAAAAAGGAAACGGGGCTTGTTATAATTTTAAATAAATTGTTGCAACAATGCATCCATGATTTTCTTCAAATCGTCCAAATCGGCACGTAAATGAATCGTATTGCTTACATGCGTATACGACTCATCCGGTTTCAAAAATAAAGCTTTTGAAGAATTCTCTATCTCGTAAAAAGGCCCCATGATTGAGCCATCTTCCAATGGACCGTCATTATAAGAATTTATGACATCTCCTTGATAAGGATGCTCCTGATAAGCCCAAAGAGAATTAATATAATCTTTGGCCTCAGAATCAAAAGAGAACTTCACGATAGTCAATACATTATTTTCTTCATCTAGAGAAAAAACAATCGGATAAGTCATCTGTGGCGGAATACCTATCTTGCCACGTTTGTAACCATCACACTTGAAGTAATATACATTATTTCTCTTTTCGAGACGATCGGCATCTATTTTCCCGAAATAAATATCGTTAATTTTATCTACCTTCGATTCTCTAAATGGAATGATGACATGATTTTGATCGGACGGAATAAACTGTCCGAGAATCCATATCGATAATCCACCATCTTTCTTATTCCAGGTATTCTTTCCTATATTTGTAAGCTTATTTTCAGAAGTAAAGCCAACCACTTCAACTGTAGGATTAATGTCCACGCCCAAGCTATCTGCGATCTGCTTAGTGGAAAGTATAGAAACTCTGCGATCTAACTTACAATTAAATTTTGTATTGCTATAATTAGTCAAAATAGTAGACTTTGTAAAAGAGACAGATGATTTATGCTGCTCGGTGATGGCCCATGCATCGGTATCAATCAGAGACGGTGCCTGCCAATCTTCAAAATCGAAAGTTGGTTTGCTGCCTGGCTTAAAAAAAATAGCATACTGACCACCTTCCGGACCGAGCCAATAACGATCCTCACCACCAAAATTATTACAATGCGGAAGTAATTTGCCGCTTTCCAATAATTTATAATTAATCCACCCAAAACTGTAACCACTATCTCCCGAAGCACTACTTGTAAATACCCGCCCCTGAAAAGTTGGCGCCAGAAGTAACCTTTTGTTATCCTGTGACAATTCTACCAATTGAACACGAGTACTCAAAAAAATTTTATCATCTTGATATGTTTTCATACGTATAAATTTTTATTGATTAATTCAAACTATAGATTTTTTTTCGTAAACATTCCAAATATTGAGACACATCACTTAATCACTCAAAAATAATCATTCTGTTTTATTTTACATGAAAAAATAAAAAAAAGATAACGCTAAATTATTATCTATCCCCAATGATATCTCTCAAGTAGATAATACCCACATATCTGCTTTTATATTATTTCTTAGTCCGTTTAACAGCCTGCTTATTCTTTGCAGCCAATGCTTCCTTATACAATTTCCTTTTTTTATGTATTCGGCGACTCTGTTGGTGTTCACGCTTATATAACCGCCAACGCTTAACGATCAGCCAATCACTCAAACCTACTACTACTACAAAGATTAATATCACAATACCTATGCCCAGATTATCACCTTTCACCCGCGACCACATATCAAGTACATCTACCGTCTTATCACCAAAATCACGAATCATAGTACATCGGTCCACCACCTTTTTATCAGGATACTGTATCTTGTCTATCTGCAAGTTATCAGCACCGGGACCGAAAAAATAACTAAGATCAGAATAGTAAGACAACGTAGTATCTCGTTTGGCCTTTAGAATTTCGGGAGTAGCAATAGAACTGACAAAACCGCAAAAATCCATATTGCGTAAAGCGATATCCGGACGACACAAGAAATTGATGAAATAGCTGGCCGCCTCACGATTCTTTGCATATTTTGGGATCACCCACCCATCATACCAAATATTGCTTCCTTCTCGCGGAACAACATAATCCAACTTCACTCCCACTTCCTTTGCCTGATCAATAGCCCACACAGCATCTCCACTCCAAGCCAAATTAAGACTGGTCTGACCTTTAGCCATCATCTCTTTGCCAAAATCTGCTTCCCAACCGGCAATGTTTTTTTTAAGAAGTTTGAGATATTTTTCTACCGAATCCATAGCTTGAGGTGAATAATCATTCATCAACTGCGCCACAGTTTCTTTACCTTCGGCAAGGTCTTTTCGGTGGGCATAAACCAAAGCCGTACCATAAGCATCACGGTAACTATCTTTCATTAAGATTTCACCTTTATATTTTTTATTCCACAAACAACTCCACGACTCCGCATCAGAATCAGGTACCAAACGTTTATTGTAGAGCAAACCTGTTGTACCCCACATATAACATACTGCATAATCGCCGGCACGCTCGTTTGGTTGACTTAATCTATTAATTTGTGCACGAATATACGGTGATACATTGTTAAGATAATTAGGAGAATGAGCAAACACAGTATCAATAGGCAGCAACAAATGTTTTTTCAACATACGCTCGATAATATATTCCGAAGGACAAACCACATCAAAATCTTCATGGCCTTTCTCTATCTTCGAAAGCATTATTTCATTAATATCGAAAGTTTGATAAATGATTTTTATATTCTTGCCCGTCTGTTGTTTATAGTATGCTTGAAAATCTTCAAGCACACTATCGCCGATATAATCAGCCCAATTATATATTTTCAACTCTTCCTGCCGAGGCTCTTCGGTATTATAACAACCGGACAGCAAGAAAATTAACGGTAAAATGAATAACAGCTTTTTCATTAATCCTTCTTCTTTACACTTTTTATTCTGAAATTAATAATAACGAGCAAAACCAGCACCATCAAAAAGATAATTGTAGTCAACGGTCTAAGTTCTGGAGTGAGCCCTCCCTTCCGCGCATCCGCATAAATATAGGTAGAAAGTGTTTCCAATCCTTGATTACCAATAGTGAACACGGTAACAGCAAAATCATCGATAGATAAAGTTAGTGACAGAATAAATCCGCTGATCATACCTGGGCGAATCTCGGGAATGATAACTTTCCACAAAGCCTGCAATGGCGTTGCTCCTAAATCGAGCGCGGCTTCGTATGTATTTTGATTCATTTGTTTGAGTCGTGGCAATACACAAAGAACAACATAAGGAGTACAAAATGTAATATGTGCCAAAACTACCGTAATATATCCTTGAGTAATACCCAACGATACAAATAAGAGAAAAAGTGATATACCAATAATAATATCCCCGTTAAGAATCGGTATGCTATTAATCATGCTAATGATTTTTCGCCAACGGGATTTCATATCATATAAACCGATAGCCGCGAGACTTCCCAAAACAGTAGAAACTGTAGAAGCGAAAAGAGCAATGGTTACGGTATTAATCAGAGCTTTGATGAGCGAATGATTTTCTGTGTTTACAAAAAGAGATTTATACAAGCCTAATGAAAATCCGGTCCAATTACCAAGCACTTTCGATTCGGTGAATGAATAAACGATAATAATTACAATTGGCGAATAGAGCAACAGCAACAATAGCCACAAATAAGTCTGCGCAAATATTTTCTTTACCATAGTCCACCTCCCGCATTTGAACCATTATTATCTTTTGTATTGAATAATGTAGTTGCAGCAATCAATAATAACATGATGAGTGAGAGTGCCGCTCCATAGTTCCACATACTGTTATTGATGTTTTCCTGTATCGTTGTTCCAAAGAGCTTGATATTGTTTAACGTCAATAACTCGGCAATAGCAAAAGTCGTTATTGTTGGCATAAAGACCATCATAATACCACTCATCACTCCGGGCATAGAGAGAGGCAACACAACCTTCAAAAAAACATTCATTGGATTTGCTCCCAAATCAGCCGCTGCATCTATATAACTCCGATCCATCTTCTGCAATGTGTTGTAAATGGGATAAATCATAAACGGAATGAAATTATAAACCATACCAAAGATAAGTGCACCTTCTCCAAGGGGAATACTCACGAAGTTGAACAAGGCAACAGTGGCAAGTGTCCTTACCAGAATGTTAACCCACATGGGAAGAATAAACAAAATAACAAGCGTCTTTGAACGATTTAATTTGCTATTGCTCAATATCCACGCTGCAGGATAACCAAGGAGGATACAAAAAAGAGTAGTAAGTATAGCAATACCTATTGAAAAAATAAAAGTATTAATAGCTTCTTGATGCTTAAAGAATTTCTCAAAATTCTCAAGAGTGAGGTGCCCGCCATCATTGGTAAAAGCATAAACTATAATTAACAACAATGGAACGACAACAAATATCACCGCAAATATCAAATAAGGAAGCGCCCAGCTCTTACGCGATGATGCATAAAGTAAAAATTTTCTATTCACTGTATTTTTCGTTAATCTGTCATCTTAATGACACGAACAACTGGCGGAGGGATGGATATGCCTACGCGGTCACCATCATCCCATATATCATTCGTATCAACAAAAACATCTTCATCCCAATCAGAACGTATTGTCAAATGATAATGATCACCCTTATAAAGGATAAAATTCACCTCACCGGTCAACATTCCGTCTTCTTCATTGTCTTGAAGAATAATATCACTAAAATCAACTTCCACTTTCACTTCGGCACCTTCTTCAATGCCGGAAACAGGAAAACACTCAAAGGTACAACCTAAGAATTCTACATGACTAGTGTCAAGAAGCTTACCTTTGAATGTATTACAAATCCGTTCTTTTTTCATGATTTGTATATCGAACGGTTTAACCAACAAGCCGACTTCCGTGTTTACACCAAACTGATGATAATCCTGCACAAGAATTTCATATCCGTCACAAAGAACCGTCATCTCATAATGTACACCTTTAAATATTGTGGATTGTACTACCCCAACCAATTGTGCCACATCCGAAACGGGGAAAATATAAAGATCTTCGGGACGAATAACGACATCTACCTGAGTGTTTTTACCAAAACCTTTATCTACACATTCGAAATCGGCATTACAAAAATGGACTAGTCCGTCATGCACCATCATCCCATTGAGAATATTACTTTCACCGATAAAGTCCGCCACAAAAGAATTTTGGGGCTCATTGTAAATATCCGTAGGTGACCCAATCTGCTGAATCTTTCCTTCACTCATCACAACAATAGTATCACTTAGAGTCAGTGCTTCTTCTTGGTCATGAGTAACATAAACGAAAGTAATACCCAAAGTCTTATGCATATCCTTTAGTTCAAGTTGCATATCCTTCCGCATTTTCAGATCGAGCGCAGCCAAGGGCTCATCAAGAAGCAACACTTGGGGCTCATTAACAATGGCACGGGCTATAGCAACTCGCTGTTGTTGACCTCCGGAAAGAGAATCAACATCACGATATTCATAATCAGTCATGCCTACCATACGCAATGCTGATTTCAACTTCTTCTCGATCTCCTTGCCCGTCATCTTCTTGAGCTTCAAACCGAAAGCTATATTGTCGTAAACATTTAAGTGTGGAAACAATGCATAATTTTGAAATACAGTATTGACAGGCCTCATATAAGGTGGGGTTTGGGTTATCTCCTTGCCTGACATCCATATCTCGCCATTTGAAGCTGCATGAAACCCTGCAATTAATCGCAGCAATGTAGTCTTGCCGCAGCCCGAAGGTCCAAGAACAGTTATAAACTCTCCTTTCTTAACCTTTAAAGAAACATTATCCAATGCGATTTTGTTTCCAAAAAGCTTCGTTACGTTCTTTAATTCAATGATTGGTTTCTCTTCTTGCATCACACAATTTTAATTTGCCTGCAAAGATATACAATTATTGTTTTTATGTTTTCTTTGAGACAGAAAATATAAGCTCATTATAAAAAAATCAACTTCATTAAATAAATATTCGTATAATAATAAATATGATGAATAAAAAGAAGAATAGAATTTTAATATTATACTAATCAAAGATATAAACACAGTTACGACCTTGCTGAAGTTGTATGTCTAATAGAAATATACATTATCTACGATAAAAACATACAACCACAACGGGGTCGTAATTTTATTGAATTTGTGAAAATAAAATCCTGATTCTTTTATTTGCCGGTTGCAGGAGTCTTAACAGGAGAACTCGTTTGCATTGGAGTAGCAGATTGTGTCGGAACAGTAGCCTTTGGAGCTGCAGTACCTGCCGGCATATTATATGGATTCGTTGATTCAGTCTTTTGAGCTTGTTCCATAATCGCATCATGCGAAGCAGATGTAGCTGTAGGCAGGACATAAGCGGTTGCAACACTAATAACAACCAAAAAAATAGCCAATCCCCAAGTCGCTTTTTCAAGAAAATCTGTAGTCTTTCTCACACCCATTATAGCATTGGACGATGAGAAACCGGCAGAAAGGCCACCACCTTTTGAATTCTGCACCAGTACAATGAGACACATCAATATAGATGCAATAACCATTAGAATTGTAAATAGTAAATACATTTTGAATTATTTTGTTTTATTGTTAATAATCAATTTCTCTAAAAATCTAATCTGGTCTGCAAAGTAAGCATTTTTTTTTGGATATTTGATACTTAATTTTTTAATTATTTCAAGAGCTTTCACATATCTATGTTGCTTAACATATATTTTGGCCAAAGTTTCGGTAAAACAACTATTCTCTTCATTAATTTCAGGAAAATATTCTGTAGACGAACTGGCAGAATGAATATCCGTTTTCGTTTCTGAAACAGTATCGTCAATTACTTCTGGAGAAGCATTACTTTCAGTCAATACAGACTCTTCATTTAAAGAAAGCATCTGAAAAGCCGGCATTTTCTTATCATTTTCAAGAAATTTATCAATCAATGCTTGATTATGAAGCGGGACAACTTCTTCGGTCTGCTCACCTACAACATCTGGTTGTTGCAGAAGATAAGATATATAGTCATTAGCATAATCAATCTTCCCGGGCACGGGTTCTTGAGCAGGTGAAGAAATAAGAAAAGCATCGATAAGCGACAAAGTCCGATCAACTATCGGTTCACTTGACAATAATTTTCTTTTCACAACATCCATATCAGAATGAAACTCAACAGAACTAAAATCACCTTCGATAAGCGTAAAAAGGACACGACGATCAGCGATAAAAAGTATGCCTCGCTTCAATTCTGTCGTAAATTCCGTATCGTGCAACAAATATAAATTTTTAAGTAACAACAAGCGAAGAGTCTGAAAATAAGGATAACGAGCTAAAAGTATACGTATTTCATAAAGCGTATCTCTATTCAATATTTCGGGATGTTTAATCCACTCTTGTAAATTATAAATAGTCATCCGATTACCAATTTGCTACAGTTGCATTGAATATTTCTTCTGTTATATCTTTGTTCATCTCTGCTATCAAATCATCCTGCACGGAAGTTAGCGACT
>JALNVG010000070.1 GCA_023227685.1 Bacteroidaceae bacterium | reverse complement strand
ATTAGGGAAACAAGACACGGTAGCCGTTGATTCAGTCAATCCATAACCAACAATCATATTAATATTCACAGAATGAACAAACTCACTAACTTCACTTGAAACTGCAGCTCCAGCGGTAGGAAAGAAGTTTCCGTTTTCTATGCCAATAGTCTTTTTCAATAAAGAATAAATAGTCTTATCATAGAATTCATATTTCAAACGATTTAATAAAGGAGGTTTTTTACCCACCCTCAAATAATCTATATTGTGTATCTTGCCAACCTTGATGGCATCCTCCATCATTCTTCTGCGAAGACCTGTCTCGGAAGCTATTTTTTCCTTAACTCCGGCATAAACCTTCTCCCAAAAGCGAGGTACACTGCACATCAGTGTAGGACGAATCTCCTTAATTGTCTTTTGGATATCAGAAGGACGGAGGTTAATACAAATCTGCACCCCCTTATGAATACACAAATAACACCATGCCTTTTCAAAAACATGAGTTAAAGGCAGAAAATTCATAGAAATATCCTTATCAGTCATTGTTTTTAAACGCTCATCATGGACATGTAACTGATGCAAATAACATGAATGAGGAATCATTACACCTTTCGGCTCACCTGTTGTTCCGGAGGTATAAAGAATATTTGCCAAATCATCAAAAGAGGCACGGGCTGTTCTTTCTTCAACCACATTATTGTGTGACAATCCTTCACCCATCTTTATAAATTCATCAAAATAAAGGGAAGATTCATCGCGTTGGTCTTTAACAACAGAACGATCGAAAATTATAAGTTTCTTTAAGGAATGGCACAAATAAAAAGTCTTGAAAGCAACATCATACTGATATTGTTCACCAACAAACATAAAACGTATTTGCGCATCATCGATGATATATTGCACCTGAGGCATTGAACTTGTGGCATAAAAAGGTATTGTTACCGCTCTGTTTGCAAAAGCGGCGAAATCAATATAGAACCACTCTGGCATATTCTGCGAGAATATACCAACATTCTCCTCTTCTTCTATACCGAGAGCAACCATTGCACTTGCTGTTTGACGAACAGTTTGAGAGAATTGATTCCATGTAATAGGAATCCAAGTTGAGGTACTATAATCTCTGTATTTCAGAGCAATCTTATCTCCATACTTTTCAGCTTGGCGATGGACTAAAACAGATAAATGATAATATGCCATAATTTAAAGGTTCAAATTTTACACAAAGGTACCGGTTTAATTTGATTTTTACTATTTTTTCGCTAAAATTCATTAAATTTGCAGTATGAAATATGACAATGACTATACATTTACAGAAGCTGTGAGTCTTTTAAAATCACTCATTGCCACACCTTCCGTTAGCGAGAACGAACAAGCTGCTGCCAATATATTACAACAATTCATTGAATTGGCGGGCATGGAGACGGGAAGGAAAGGCAATAATGTTTGGTGTCTTAGTCCCGCATTTGATATAAAGAGACCGACAATACTACTCAATTCTCATATCGACACTGTTAAACCGGTAAATGGATGGAAAAGAGATCCTTTCAATCCTACGGAAGAAAACGGCAAGTTGTATGGACTAGGGAGTAATGATGCCGGTGCAAGCCTTGTTTGTCTCCTACAAGCTTTCTTGCAACTCTGCAAAACGGCACAAGATTACAACCTTATATATTTGGCTTCGTGTGAAGAAGAAAAATCAGGAAAAAACGGGATCGAATGTGTCTTATCGGAATTGCCTCCGATTGCCTTCGCTATCATCGGTGAACCGACGGATATGCAACCGGCCATTGCCGAAAAGGGGCTAATGGTTCTTGACGTTACTGCTTATGGAAAATCCGGACACGCTGCTCGCAATGAAGGCATTAATGCTATCTACAAATCATTAGATGATATAAAATGGTTCCAAGATTATCATTTTGGGAAAGTATCTCCACTGCTTGGTCCTGTTAAAATGAGTGTAACAATGATTAACGCAGGTACACAACACAATGTCATACCCGACCAGTGTACTTTCATAGTAGATGTACGCAGTAACGAACTATATTCGAATGAGGAACTTTTTGCTGAGATAAAAAAGCATATCAGTTGTGAACTTCATGCTCATTCTTTTCGACTCAATTCCTCACACTTGGACAATAGCCACCCGTTCATCAAAAGAACTATTGCTTTGGGGCGCACGCCTTTCGGGTCGCCAACCTTATCCGATCAAGCACTCCTTTCATTCCCCTCAGTCAAAATAGGCCCGGGTCATTCATCACGATCGCACACCGCCGATGAATACGTATTATTGGAAGAAATAAAAAGTGCCATACCACTATACATAGAATTGCTGGACAATCTACAAATATAAAAGATTGCTCCTTTATTTTTCACCTACATATTCAGCCAATTTTCCGGATTAAGTTTCTGAGTCTCTTTACGTAATTGAAAATGGAGAATCGTACGTCCACTATCACTAGAATCGGAAAACACTCCTCCAATAGATTGTTTTGTTCTCACCTCATCTCCCGATTTAACTGAAGCATAAGACAAATTACAATAGACGGATATGTAATCACCGTGACGAATCAAGATATTAAACAATCCATTCAATTTAAACACGGCAGCAACCTTACCACCAAAAATAGCTCGTGCCTGTGCACCCGGCTGACCTTGAATATCAACACCTTTATTGTCAAGTTTCACATTATGAAGTCCGGCAACAGCATATTCACCATAATGACTGGTAATAATATATGGTCCGGTAATCGGTATAGGCAACCGACCTCTATTGGAAGCAAAATCATTAGACAATACCCTATCCGCCCTACTCAAGGAATAAACTTCTAACGGTTCAGCTTTTTTTCTTGAAGAATGAGATTTTGATTTCGAAAGTGCTTTTTTCTCTCTTTTTGAAACTTCTTTTTTGGGAACTTCTGCCTCTGCAGCTTTACGAGCCTCCTCTGCAGCACGCCTGCGGGCACGTTCAATCTCTTCAGATACCAATTGATCTATGCGATTATTCAATTGACGGGCCGTGCTCCTCTTCTTATATATTTCATTTTGCAAACTATGCTGTTTCCTTTGCAAACTTGCAACAATCGAACGTTTTTGTTTTTCCTTGGTTTCAAGTTCAACCTTCTCGTTCTCACGAGCTTTAAGCAAACTCTCCTTGGCCAACTTCACCTGTTGCAATTCTGATTCTTTATCACGAATTTGTTTTTGTTTTTTTAATATTTCTTCAGCCTGTATACGCTGATAAGTCGCATATTCGCGAACATATCGCAACCGACGCAAAGTCTGCTCAAAATTCTTGGCAGAAAAAATAAACATCAATTTTTCCTGTATTGACCTATTCTTATAAAGGTATTGAACCGAAGATGCATATTTCTTTTTCTTATCAACCAATTCCGACTGCAATGAAGCCAACTGTGCCTGAAGATTCGTAATTTCCTGATTTACAGCATTTACATCATTACTAATAGATAGAATATAATTCTTACGCTCTTCAATTTGCCCCGTTAAAGACGCCAAATTGTTCAACTGACTTCCTACATCTTTCCTTGTGTTCTTAAGTAGAAATTCCGTAGCCGAAATTTGCTGTTGAAGTAAAAGTTGCTTACTTTTCAACTCCTGAATCAACTTGTTTGACTGAGCCGAAAGGGGCATAAACAAATATAAACAACCGATCAAAATAACAAAAAGACGTTTCATTATAGCGCAGTCAACATTTTAATTAAATCTTCCAATGATACCTGTGTATACTTAGAAGAAAATTCAGTAGGTATTATTGAAAATCTTTGTAACGAAAAATCATACAATCGTAATTTGGCATTATCAAGCGAGGCAATACCCAATTCCTTGCCTGTCAGTTCAGTTTTACCACCCGGCAAAGATGCTTTCATTAAAATTTTCTCCAAAAGGGGAAAATTGGCTTTTGTCGATAAAACCCTATTCAATTCATCCTTCGAAACACGAACATAACACTTATTCATACGGTCTACCAACAGCAGTTGGTCCGACGTAACCTCTATTCTGGCTATTTCCGAACGGAAGAAAGGCATAAGAAAAGAAAATTGGATCCGATCTTCCCTTTTCATCTTCATAAAACCGTTTACCGTAACAAAACCGTCCTTATTAGGGATAGTCAATTGCACCTTTGACGATAAGAACATCGAATTCTTATTAGAAATCAGATGATGTGAACTCTTACAACCTGCCAACAAAAGGACAGCACATGATAAAACGAAAGTCAATCTCTTCATTCTGCTATATATTTTTTCTTTTCAATCTTTTGTTTGAGTGTCTGCGATTTATTTCCCATTTCCAACGATTTTTTCCAATACATCAGCGCATCTTCGACATCACCATTCATAAAATAAATATCACCGCAATGTTCCACAATTACATCACTCTTCGAACCGTCGCCCTTCATGGCCGAATCAATATAGATTTTAGCTTCGGCATATTTTCCTTTCTCAAAAAGTATCCAAGCATAAGTATCTATGTAAGTAGCATTACCCGGTTCACTTTTTACGGTTTTATAACTCATCTCTTCTGCCTTATCCAGATTACGGTGCTCAACAGACAAATAATAGGCATAATTGTTCAGTACGGGAATATTTGACGCATTGTATTTCAAAGCTGATTCATAAGACTCAAAAGCCTTACTCGACTGTTTTTTCGTATAATAAGAATCTCCGAGGATTGAATAAAAATCAGAAACAACCTCTTTCTTACTATCACTTGTGATATGCTCTAATGCCTGATTACAGACCTGAATGACTTCATCTGTCCGACCGGATTCATTATATGCTACTGCAAGGTAATAATAAAGTTCGATGGCATCCGGTATCGCTATAATACCTGATTCACAAACATTGATAATCTGTTTATAATCATCTTTCTTTACCGCACAGCTAATCAACATCAATCGTGCCATCTTGTTTGTCGGATCAAGTTGTATGGCCGTCTCAAGAACAGGAACAGCTGCTTCGTACATCTTTTTACTCAACAGATATTGAGCATAAAGCAATGGCATCTGAGCATCATCAAGGTCTTCTTCCAACGCTCGACTAAAAAGAGAGACAACTTTTGTACTGTCAGCCCCATTCTTCTCATTATCAGCAATCACCCGTTGCATAATTTCAACCTTCGTATCCGATGAAGTTTTTTTGTTTACCAACAATGAATCCAGCAATTGCCTATATACCTCGTGATGCCCCACTTTATCATTATATGAAGCTAAAGAATAAAGAGCCTCAGGATCATCTGATTCGACGGCAAGCACTTCATTATATATATCACAAGCCTTTTGTGACTTACCATACTGCATATACAAATCGCCCAATACAACTTTATAATGAGTATTGGCCGGATAATCCTTCACTAAATTCTCGATCTCCGCGAAAGCTCTCTTTTCATCATTCATCTGCTGGTAGACACTAAAACGCTGCATAGATAATTGCTCATTCTTACCCATTCGCTTTTCCAAACGGTTCAGTGTATAAATCATCTTTTCGTAATTTTCCTCTTGATTATACAAGCCGAAAAGATTCATCAAGGGTTCCTTGTTTGCAGGAAAACGAGTAACCATATCCTCTAATAATGCAATAGCTTTATTGATTTGTTTCTGGTCTTGATATGTAAGACATAACGCCTGACTATACCAATAATTATCAGGAGCCAGAGCAACAGCCTTCTCTAATAAAGACACACCAAGCGTATCTTGTTTAAGATACATATAATATTGAGCTATTTCATAAAGAGCGGCAGGATCAGATGGATTAATATCCAAACAATGCTGTAAAAGGCCGAAAGCAGAACTGTACGAATTCAGTTCCTTTAGACGCATGGCTTCTAAGAAAAAATAATCATACTTACGCTGCTGATCAGGCGTAATGATCGCTATTTTATTCTTTTCACTTTCACTTTCAGTTTCACGCAACAACTGATGTGTTGAACTACAAGAGCTCAGTACCAACAGTAAGAGTAAAAAAGAAAGAATCTTATTTTTCATCATTATTTCATATTATCCACGTCCGGTATGACCGAATCCCCCGGAACCACGTTCCGTATCATTAAGTATTTCCACCTGCTGCCACTGCACCTGCTCATGTCCGGCTATCACCATTTGAGCTATACGTTCGCCATCTTCAATAACAAAAGGTTCGGTAGAAAGATTAATAAGAACAATGCAAATCTCACCACGATAGTCAGCATCAATCGTACCCGGAGAATTGAGTACCGTTATCCCTTTTTTTATAGCCAATCCGCTACGCGGGCGAATCTGTGCTTCAAATCCTGCGGGTAAAGCAAGAAATAATCCCGTAGGAACAAGACAACGCTGCATAGGAGCCAGTCTTATCGGCTCTAAAAGATTAGCTCGCACATCCATTCCGGCGGAAAGACTCGTAGCATACTGTGGTAACGGATGCTTTGATTTATTAATAATTTGAATATCCATATCTCTGACGTTTATTTTAACTTGGCACTTGCTATAATAAATGGCGAAAATAAACATTTTGGAGCGAAAATTTATACATTTGCAGTTAAATAATGTACTTATAAATAAATACACCCTATATATACCCGCTTAAGATATACAAAGGAACAATTTCATAACTAAAAAATAAAGAATTAAATGGATTGGAAAACATTGTTATCAACCAAACGTTTAGGAATGGAAGAATTCCACAAGAAACAAGAAGAGAACCGATCGGAATTTCAAAGAGATTATGACCGTTTAATCTTTTCGACACCTTTTAGACGGTTGCAAAACAAAACACAAGTTTTTCCTTTGCCCGGCAGCATTTTTGTACATAACCGACTGACTCACAGTCTTGAAGTATCAAGTGTTGGCCGTTCATTAGGCTCTGATGTAGCCAAAGCCATCATAATACGCGAGCCTGAATTGCAACAGACATTGCTTCCCGAAATCGGTTCTATCGTTTCTGCCGCTTGCTTGGCTCATGATATGGGAAATCCACCTTTTGGACATTCGGGCGAAAGAGCAATATCCTCCTTCTTTTCAGAAGGAAGTGGGTTGGCTTTAAAAGACAAACAGCTCGACGGCGAAAGACTAACAGAATCACAATGGAATGATTTTATACATTTCGAGGGAAACGCCAACGCTTTCCGTTTACTTTCTCATCAATTTAAGGGTCGTCGCAAAGGCGGATTTGCCATGACCTACACCACTCTGGCTTCAATCGTAAAATATCCCTTCTCTTCCAAATTGGCCACAAAATCAAAATTCGGCTTCTTCGAAAGTGAAAAAGAAACTTTTATAAAAATTGCCGCCGAATTGGGCATGATAAGAAAAAAAGAAGAGCCATTGGAATATGTCCGCCATCCTCTTGTTTATCTGGTGGAAGCTGCCGACGACATCTGCTATCAGCTCATGGATATTGAGGATGCACACAAGCTCAAACTTCTGACCACCGAAGAAACCAAAGAACTGTTTATGTCTTACATCACTCCTGAACGGAAAACACATATTGAAAAAACAATGAAAATTGTTACTGATATAAATGAACAAATCGCTTATCTTCGATCATGCGTCATCGGAGTGTTGGTCAAAGAATGTGTAGAAGTATTCCTGATGCACGAAAAAGAAATACTTGAAGGAACCTTTAAGAGCACACTTATCAAAAGCATGTCTAGCATTCCGAATGATGCTTACAAACACTGTGAAGAAGTTTCATTGAGAAAGATTTATCGTTCACGCGATGTACTGGATATTGAGCTCGCCGGTTTCAAGGTTATCACCACCTTGCTTGAACTAATGATAAAAGCCGTTTCCACTCCGCAGAATGCCTATTCTCAACTTCTTATCAACCGGGTTTCAAGCCAATATGATATTAATGCGCCCCATCTTTACGAAAGAATACAGGCTGTATTGGATTATATTTCGGGAATGACTGATATCTTTGCACTCGATCTTTACAGAAAAATTAACGGGAACAGTCTTCCTGCGGTGTAATTATGTTATTCTGACCGGAAGTAAACTTACAGGCATCCGGATGCTGCTCTACGAAAGATTGAATATGACGCATACGCTTCTCTTCTAGGATCTCATCGACAGCAATCAGTATACCCGTCTCTTCAACATTGCCGAACTCATAATTAACACCTGTGCCAAACATACGCATCGTCGGGCTCAAGCCCATATAAGCATTGACCAAAGGTGGAATATTAAGACCCAACTTACGAATCTCACGGTTTAATATCTTATAATCTTCCTTAAAGGTATCCATACAAAATAAAGATGCAAGTTTCTTTTCGTCAGTTTCAATCTTCAATGGTTCCATTGGAATAATCAGATCATCCTTATCACCGAAATGCTTTTTCAAGAAATACAAAATCATATCCCGACCCTTGCGATGATAACTGGGATACATTGTTACCTTACCAAAAAAATACTTCACACTCGGCATAATTACCGTCAACGCGCCCAAACCGTCCCACAAATTATCCAAAGCAAACAAGCCCTTATTCCCGGCACGTGTAGATTGATACTCACAAGTGACAAAAGAACGGGCCAACTCAACTGTAGTAGGAAGATATTCTTTGATAAATTTATCTGAAAAATTGAACATATGGGCTGTAGCAAGAATTGGTACACCTTCTTTGGTAAAATGCACATCGGTACCTACAAGATAACGATATCCTCCAATAATATCTTCGGCCTCGGGATTCCAGACTATAAGTTGTTTGTAAGGATTCTCCATCACATCGTATTCATCAATATCCATAGACAAACCAGTGCCGCCGCCTGCCGCCCGAAATGCAACTTCCCTCAAACGACCGATTTCTCTCATCAAATTGGGTGAATCATGAGCAGTAATAATATAAATCTGATTGTTACTTCTATTGGTCATTCTAAGTCTTTTAGACTCGGTAAGTTCGGCTTTTAGCAATTCCTTATTCACTGGCTGAATAATCTCTTCCATATTTCTTTTGTTATTTTTTATCTTTATAGCTTATATACAATGCCTTTTACATATGCAGCCCATTCCGTAGGTGTCTTTGTTTTGTCAAAAGTCTGCCAAGGAATAGGTTTCCCTATCGTCAACGTAAACTGTTTGTGACGATTTTTGAACATCTCATCCACCAAATAAAGCAAAGCAATATTAAATTTAATATGCAAAGCCTTACAAATATTTGCTAAGCGATAAAAGAACTCAGAATTACGACCTTCAAAATGCATTGGTACCACATCGCGGCACGTAGCCACACTTTTTACTATAAATGTCTTCTTCCAATCCAGATCATAAATCACCCCATTTCTTTTCCGCGAACATAGTCCTGCCGGAAACATAATCAAGTTATCATCCGATTCAAACCCTGCCTCAACCATTCGCGGAAAATTACGCGACTGTTTACCAGTCTTGTTTATCGGAATAAATAATGGAGCTAATTGATGAACATTCATCAAAAGATCGTTCACCAGATATTTCACTTTACCATTATAATGGCGTCCAAGCACATAACCGAGAGCCACGCCATCCTGTCCGCCCAACGGATGATTCGAAACAAAGGTCGAAGGTCCGCCTGCAGGTAAATTTTCAGCTCCTTTCACTTCCAAATGCGCATCAAGAAAATCCATAGATACTTCCAAAAAATCAACACCTATATCATTGGGATGTGATTTCAACAAAACATTTAACTCATCTTGATGAATTATTTTTTTAAAGTAAGAGACGATGAATTTAGGAATAAACCGATAGTATCCCTTCGCTTTTTGACGGAGAATAGTATTAATATCTAATAAGAAATTATCATCACTCATAACTTGTAAAATAGATAAGATGACGCAAATCTAAAAGTTTTTTTTTATTAATCGTAATAAATCGTCAGAAAAAACGTAACATATTTTTATATACACTGTTTTTAAGACTATATTTGTTCTAATAATCAATACAGAATCATCTTTTTGTTGAAATTAACCTAAAAAAGGAAAAAAGCTGCTCAATTCAGAAAAATAATTCGTATACTTGCATAAAGAGGGATAAGAATATTAAAGTATTAATTTTTAAAACAAATTATATGAATAGCTTAAGCTTCAAAAAGGATTTGATTGGAATACAGAGTGATTTGTTGCGTTTTGCCTATAAATTGACAACTGACAGCGAAGATGCTAATGATTTATTACAAGAGACATCTCTGAAAGCACTGGATAATGAAGATAAATATATACCGGATACCAATTTTAAAGGATGGATTTACACGATCATGCGCAATATATTTATAAATAATTATAGAAAAGCGGTTCATGACCAGACTTTTGTTGACAAGACTGACAATCTTTATCATTTAAATATACCACAAGATGAGGACTTCGAAAATATGGGAAATGCCTACGACTTGAAGATCATGCACAAAGTTGTGAATTCTCTTCCCAAGGAGTATAAGATTCCATTTGCGATGCACATTTCAGGTTTTAAATATCGTGAAATATCCGACAAACTTGAACTTCCGTTAGGCACAGTAAAAAGTCGTATTTTCTTTACAAGAAAAAGGCTACAAGAAGAATTGAAAGATTTTCGCTAAGACATTAATCAATCGAAACATTCTCTATTTAACAAAGAAAACTGTCTTTTGCTGGTAGCAAAAGGCATTTTTCTTATTTTACCTGCACATTTACTTGTCGGCAGGTAAAAGGGTCAGATACTATTTTGTTTTTTATTTATTACGAGGTAGCTTTTTAAAGCCTTGACATACTTTTCAAACGCTTTTCTTCCCACATCAGTCATTTTGCATCTGGTTCTTGTTTTCTTTCCATCAAGAACCCTATTGGCTTCAATATAACCGGCATTGGTCAATTTATCAATTTGCACACTCAAATTTCCGGCTGTTGCATTCGTCTTTTCACGTAGATATACAAAATCAGCCTCATCCACTGACATGAGTATCGACACAATAGCCAAACGTAATTGTGAGTGCAATAGCGGATCTAATTCTTTTAACATTGACGTTTTGCTTTTCTATTAAGGATATGGCCAGGAATGATCTGCATCACCACGAATGAAAAACCAAGATAAAGATACCATTCGAGAATCATCGGTTGACCAATGGTCAACATCATCAACATGTAAAAAGCTACGACAAAAGCAACAAGTGGAGAAAATATCATCCAACGTTCTCTGATAATAATACCATTAATTGAAGTACCGAGACCAGCGTACAAAAGTGATAACGGCATCATCAAAGCAAAATCATATCGTCCATAGATTTGCCCCAAAACAGCAAGTACAATGAATGTGAGTGAGAACATGAATCCAAACGCCAGCCACACTTGTTTAATTGCCTTATCCGTATACGTCACAACCATTGATTTATGTTGCCTTTTTTTATATGAAACCAGAAACTGAAAAACAAACATTAACAACCACCCCCACGACCACATATTATTTCGTGTTAAAACGATCAACAGATAAAGTACTACAGACAAGATTGCAGTAAAATATCCATAATAAAGGAAATAGTTGCCTCGTCCTACCT
>JALNVG010000069.1 GCA_023227685.1 Bacteroidaceae bacterium | reverse complement strand
TTCCATGAGTTATCTGTTTATGTAAGCGGAGCAAACCTGCTCACTATCTCAAAAGAAAGAAAGCACATGGAAATGAACGTAGGAAGTGCACCGCAAACCCGATTTTATAATATTGGTGTAAAAGCCGTATTTTAATGATAAAAAAATGAAGACTATGAAATTAAAGAATATCATAAGACTTATGGTTCTCCTGCCTGTTTTGACTGCATGTGAAGACATGTTTTCACCCGCAGAAGAGAATAACCGAGGCATAGATCAAATGTATACTGAACCGACTTATGCACAAGGGCTTCTGGGTTATGCTTATGCAATGTTGCCTTACGACACAAAGAGTACAAGCGATGTTGCTACGGATGATGCTGTGACCAATGACTTAAGTAATAACTATCTAAAAATGAGCCTCGGATCTTGGACTTCAAACAATGATCCAATGTCACAATGGCAAGCGCGCAGGGCTACAATACAATATCTTAATCTTTTTTTAGAAAATGTAGATAAAGTAAGTTGGGCTAAAGAAGAAAAGGTACGTACGATGTACTGTGACCATTTAAAAGGAGAGGCATATGCTTTACGTGCTCTTAATATGTACTATTTATTGATGGCACATGGTGGTTGGAGTTCAGGTGGCGAGTTGCTAGGTGTTCCTATTTTGACAGCGTCAGAAGATAATAGCTCAGATTTTAATCTTTCACGAAATACGTTTCAGGATTGTGTTGATCAGATCTTTAAGGATATAGATGAGTCACTTACATTACTTCCGTTGGATTATATTAATATAAAGGATGCTGAAATTCCTGCTAAATACAAAGAAATAGGTGTGACTAATGCAAGCGATTATAATCGAGTATTTGGAACATATATGCGTGGACGTATAAGTGGACGTATCGCTGAGGCTATTCGTGCGCAAGCGGCGTTGTTGGCTTCCAGTCCGGCATATAATCAAGGTACAACCGTGACAGCCGAAAATGCTGCGGATTATGCTGCAGTTGTTCTTGATCGTATAAATGGTGTTGCAGGATTAGATCCAACCGGATATACTTGGTATATGAATACAAGTGATATTGATAATTTGGGATCGGGTGCCGTACCTCCTGAAATTCTTTGGAGAGGTAATAAAACCAATGGAGATTCGGATTGGGATATGGGATTACAACAGGAAAAAGATAACTTTCCACCTACATTATATGGGAAAGGACGTATTAATCCTACTCAGAATTTGGTTGATGCTTTTCCCATGGCTAACGGTTATCCTATTTCAGATGCGGTAAATAGTGAATATTCTATTAGTAATCCTTATGTAAATCGTGACCCCCGTCTAGATAAGTATATCATATATAATGGAGCAAAATATAAAGATAAGGAAATTATCACCGGAACGTATGTAAGTGATAATAATGATGGATTAAATAAGCAAAGCACATCAACACGTACAGGCTATTACTTACGTAAATTATTACGTGAAGATTGTAATGCAAGTACAAGTTCACCAAACGCTAAATATCATTACCCGGTACGTATTCGCTATACGGAAATCTTTTTGGCTTATGCTGAAGCTTCCAATGAAGCTTGGGGCCCTACTGGTACAGGCACTCATAGTTATAGCGCTTATGACATAATTAAAGCCATTCGCGCAAGAGCAGGTGTGGGAATCAATAATGGTGATCCTTATTTGGAACAATGCAAAGTTGATAAAGATAAGATGCGTGAATTAATACGTAATGAGCGCCGTTTGGAACTTTGCTTTGAAAATAAACGTTTCTGGGATTTGCGTCGCTGGAAAGAGGTGTTGAACGTAAAAGCAGAAGGTGTGCGAATTGAAAAGAATAATGATGTACTAAATTATACAATGATAGATGTAGAAAATAGAGATTATAAAGACTACATGTATTATGGTCCAATTCCTTATGATGAAGTCTTGAAATGGAGTAATCTGGAGCAAAATAAAGGTTGGTAAATAACTAATTATTATAAAACATAAAATATTGAAAGATATGAATTCTTTAAAATTATTATCTGTCTTATCGATAGGATTATTGGCGATTTCTTGTGAAAACCAAGATGCTGATTATCCTGATTACGAAGGTGGTACTACGGTATCTTTTGCATACCAGTATCCTGTACGCACTATTGTTTTAGGTGAAGATACTTATGATACTACGCTTGATAATCAACATGAGTGTACGATATATGGAGCCATGGGTGGTTCTTACAAAGGGAAAAATATCATTGTTGATTTTAATGTGGACAATGCACTCACGGATCATCTTTATTTTTCAGATGGTTCTGCTGTGCAAGCTATGCCTTCCACTTATTATACGCTAGCTAATAATAAACTTTATTATAGCGGTGAAGTCATGGGGGGAGTGGTAGTGCAGTTGACGGATGCTTTCTTTGCAGATCCTAAATCATTGAAGAATACATACGTTATTCCTCTAGTTATGACGAAAGCTACTGGTGCAGATAGCATTCTGGTTGGAAGCCCCTTAATAGAAGGCGATAAACCTGCACGCACAAATTCGGACTATTGGAATGTACTACCCAAAGATTATGTTCTTTATTGTGTAAAATACATAAATAAATATCATGCAAATTATTTACGTCGTGGCGTAGATCAGATTACTGAAAACGGAGTAACTTCAACAAATGTTCGTCATCAACAATATGTAGAAAAAGATGAGGTTTGTTCTACAACGACTCGTTCATTAAATTCTGTTGTTTTTCCTGTAAGCACTAATCTATCAGATGGAAACAAGGTTACCTGTAATTTGATATTGACATTTAATGACAAGGGGGAATGTACTATAGCTTCAGATAGCCAAGAATATAAAGCAAGTGGAACAGGTAAATATCTTGATAAATCGGAGAAGAAAGCATGGGGGAATAAAGATCGTGACGGTCTCTACTTAGAGTATCAGATTGATTTTGGGACGAAGAAGTATGCTACAAAGGATACACTCGTTTGGCAAGGTCGTGGGCTTTCAAGAGAACTCTTTAACCCTAAGTTTAAAATTAATTAAGTATAATCTAATCATATAGATTTAAATTATGAAAAAGTTAATATTAAATATGAAATACGGTATGAATTTATTGTTTTCGGCAATTGCTTCATCTTTATTAGTTTCATGTGCTGATAGCAATATATTGAATTATTCGGTAGAACAGCCTGCTAATATGGCACAATATGAATACTTGAATAATTATGATGCATTAAAAACTTATATTGACCGTAATGTTTATCCCAATTTCAAATTGGGATCAGGCATAACTGTTAGTGATTTTTTGAAGAAAGAGTTGGTCTACAGTTTAGCTTGTGCAAATTATGATGAACTTACTGCGGGAAATGCTATGAAATATAGCTCTATTGTAAAAGATGATGGCACTATGGATTTCTCACAAGTTACAAAATTTGTAGAGGCCGCTAAAGGTGCCGGGCTTTCCATTTACGGTCATACATTGTGTTGGCATGCGCAGCAGAATAATAAATACTTGAAGGGTCTTGTTAATGATGTTAATCATTGTTTGCATATAAATACTCCTGTAGCCAAAGGGAATACTTGGGACTGGCAGATTTATTACGATAATTTTAGTCCTTTGACTATTGGAGTAGAATATACTCTTACTATGCGGGTTAAAGCATCGACGGCGGCTACTATCGATTTTTGGCCAACTGATGGAACCAATGTTCTCTATGGATTAACAATATCAACGGGTACCGAATGGAAGGATATTACGATGAAATTTACACCAGACTATGCTTTTAATAAGTTACAATTTTGTTTTGGTAAGTTTCTTGGTGATTTGTATTTTGATGACGTTACGCTGACATCTGCTAACTCTGGAGAAAATTTGATTCAGAATAGTTCCTTTGATAGTGATGATTTAGCTGGTTGGACAAAACCGAGTTGGCATTCTTATTCTTTCAATATTGAAGAACTTGCTGCTGGCCAGTCTACTTCTTTGACTCCTGAAGAAAAAGCCGACACTCTGACATGGGCTATGGAGCAATGGGTTAAAGGGATGATGAAGTCATGTGATGGCTATGTAAAAGCGTGGGATGTAGTGAATGAACCGATGTCTGACGGGCAGCCTTCTGAACTGAAGGGTGATCCGAACCATACAGATACGAGCAACTTCTATTGGCAGGATTATTTAGGTAAAGATTATGCTCGTGTAGTAGTCAGACTTGCTCGTCAGTATGGTGGTGATGGTTTAAAGCTTTTCATTAACGACTATAATTTGGAAGCTGCATATAATTCTAATGCGAAATGTGAAGGATTGATTAATATGATTAAATATTGGGAATCTGATGGCATAACTAAGATTGATGGTATCGGTACACAAATGCACGTCACTTATTCTCTTGATCCTGAAGTACAGCAAAAGAATGAGGATGCTGTTGTGAATATGTACACGCTTTTGGCTGCCACAGGTAAGCTGGTTAAGGTATCTGAGTTGGACATGGGTATTTCGGATGCAAATGGAGAAACTATTCTGACGACAAAAGTTACTGAAGAACAGCATAAGGCTATGGCGGAATATTATAAGTTTATCATAAAAAAATATTTTGAGATTATTCCTGCTGCTCAATGTTACGGTATTACTCAATGGTCGGCAACGGATAGTCCTGAAGACTCGGGCTGGAGAAAAGGGCAACCTATAGGACTTTGGGACTTGAATTATAATCGCAAACATACTTATGCAGGATTTGCGGATGGTTTAGCTGGTAAATAGTTACTCCAAAAGATACAAAGATGGGAAAGCACTGCTTTCCCATCTTTGTTATATGTAGATCCGATGTTATCGCCCGTTAATTTTTTATCTGAGGTGTATGCAAATGATTTTAGCATTCCTTAATTGTATACGACAATCTCTCCATGCATCATTATATGAGAAAAAATGAAGTATAGCATATATTCTTTTTTTAATTGAGTATTAGATGAGCCTTTTAGTATATAGATTTAAAAAATATCGTGGTAGAGGATTAACAAAGATAAAGCAGAATAGTTAATGAAGCGGCTTGTTACAGTAGTTTGTGTAACATAAATAAAAACATTTGGAACAAATCTGCAAGTGAATGTATCTTACGATAAAACTATTGGAACATGCTTTGATTCTTAATGATTTAATTATAGATATATTTGTTGAGAGAATATATTTTTTAATATTAAAAGCCTTAAAATATGGGAACTTTGAAATTTTAATTATTTTTGTTTAATCTTAGATTTGAGACGGAAAGTAGCAATAGATTTTCTTAAATGCAGATCTTTGATAAAGCGACTTTTCGTATATAACATAACCGTAAATTTAAATAAATCATGAGAACGTTCATATTATTAACCGTTGTATTTCTGACGTTTGGCACCAACGCCAAAGCGCAAAATACAGTAACACCGGCACCATTTGGATTCGACATAGTTCGAGAAAACATTCCTCATGGTAAAATTGATACAATAACATATACGTCCAAAACTGTTGGGACCAAGCGTAAAGCACTTATTTATACACCACCCGGGTACTCTAAAAACAAAAGATATCCGGTACTCTATTTATTGCACGGGATAGGTGGTGACGAAAAGGAATGGCTTAATGGTGGTCAACCTCAGGTTATTTTGGACAACCTTTATGCACTAAATAAAGTTGAGCCTATGATTGTGGTGCTGCCTAATGGTAGGGCTATGAAAGACGATCGTGCTTCTGGTAATATTATGGCTGCTGATAAAGTGCAAGCTTTCGCAACATTCGAAAAGGACTTGCTGAACGATTTGATTCCTTTTATCGAAAAGAATTATCCGGTAATTAAAGATAGCGAACATCGTGCTCTTGCAGGATTGTCTATGGGTGGCGGACAATCGTTGAACTTTGGTCTTGGAAATCTCGATAAATTTGCTTGGGTTGGTGGATTTTCATCGGCCCCTAATACCAAAGAACCTCAAGAATTAATGCCTAAACCTGAAATCGCCAAAGCTAAGTTGAAACTGCTTTGGATTTCTTGTGGCGATAAGGATGGATTAATGGCTTTTAGTAAACGTACTCACGATTACATGAAAGCCAATGGTGTTCCGCATATATTTTATATAGATCATGGTTATCATGATTTTAAAGTTTGGAAGAATAGTTTGTATATGTATTCTCAACTGATCTTTAAACCGGTTGATGTGGCATCCTTCGATAAAATAAGTAATGCTGGTCGACCTGCCGAAACAAATGTAAGGTCAGCAAAATATCCTCAGATTTTACCCGATGGTCATGCGATTTTTAGAATTAAAGCTCCACAGGCACAAAAGGTGCAACTAGATTTAGGTAATAAATACGACCTGGTCAAAAATAATGATGGCGTATGGGAAATAACCACTGATTCGTTAAGCGAAGGCATTCATTATTATTCTTTGATAATCGATGGTGTCGCAGTTGCCGATCCTGCCAGTGAATCTTTCTACGGTATGGGTCGTATGGCAAGTGGATTTGAAGTGCCTTTTAAAGGAGACGGCTATTATGAAGAGCGAAATGTTCCTCATGGCGATATCCGCATCAAACGTTATTACTCCAATGTAACAAATACCTGGCGTAATTTTTACATGTATACTCCTCCGGGATACGATGAAAACTTCAGCTCAAAATATCCTGTATTATACATTATGCACGGCGGTGGTGAAGATCAACGCGGCTGGGCTACTCAAGGCAAAACCGATTTGATTCTCGACAATCTAATTGCGGCAAAAAAGGCCGTTCCGATGATTGTGATTATGGTTGACGGAAACTTACCATTAAATGGTTTTGGAGAAGAGTCATTGAAAGTATTTGAAAAAGAACTGAAGCAAAGTATTATTCCATTTGTAGAGAAAAATTACCGGGTAAAAGCCGAAGCTCAATATCGTGCTCTTGCAGGATTGTCGATGGGTGGAATTCAAACACTTTATGTAGGCATGAGAAATACCGATATGTTTGCGTATCTTGGTGTATTCAGTTCAGGCTGGTTTGCTAAACAAAAAGAACTTACTGATCCGCAGTACGAATACTGGAAAAACAATGCTGATAAGATCAATACCAATTTAAAACAATTATGGATATCTCAAGGCGGTAAAGAAGATATTGCATGGCAAAATTGTGAAATCATGCGCTCGAAACTTGATGAGATGAAGATTAAATACTCGTACAGCGAATATCCCGGAGGGCATAGTTGGCCGGTTTGGAGAAATAATTTATTCAATTTTGCTCAAACACTGTTTAAGTAACAAAAGATGATCTTTCTTTTGAAAGTCATTGGCTTTTAAACGGGAAAAGGAGTATGAGAATATTTAAAAATACAGCATTAATTTTAATTTTCGCCTTTCTGTCTATGGCTCAATCCAATGCACAGAAAGGTGGAAAGTTGAAAATGTGGTATGATAAACCGGCAAGCAATTGGAATGAAGCACTTCCTTTGGGAAATGGACGCATTGCCGCAATGGTCTTTGGTAATCCTGTTAAAGAACAAGTTCAGCTCAACGAGAGCTCTTTTTGGTCGGGCGGACCGTCCCGAAACGATAATCCGGATGGGTTGAAAGGGTTGGATTCGATTCGCTACTATATCTTCAAAGGTAATTATGCACGGGCAAATACGCTGTCAAATAAATTTTTAACAGCTAAGCAATTGCATGGTTCTATGTTTCAGGTTATAGGTAATCTTAATCTGGCTTTCAAGAATAGCGATAGTTATACCGATTATTACCGTGAACTTGATTTGGAGAGGGCAATCACAACAACAATATACAAAGTTGGTGATGTTACTTATAAGAGAGAAGTTTTTGCGTCACAACCTGATCAGGTAATAGTGGTGAGATTAACGGCTAGTGAATCGGGAAAACTTTCTTTTACGGCAAATTTCGATAGTGAATTACAAAAAAGTGTAAAAGCATTGGATGCACATACGCTTGAAATGACAGGACTTTCTGGTACTCATGAGGGTGTGACCGGGCAAGTCAAGTTTGATGCTCGGGCTAAAATTATTACTTCAGGAGGTTCAACCACTGTTTCTTCCGACAAAATCAATGTGTGTAATGCTAATGAAGTAACTATTTTAATCTCGATTGCAACCAACTTTGTAGATTATAAAACTTTGACTGCCAACGAAGTTGAAAAATGTACCAACTATCTTGTTTCTGCTGAAAAGAAACCTTATTCCCAAATATTGAAGGATCATATTGCTGCATTTCAGAAGTATTTCAACCGTGTGAGTTTCGATCTTGGGACTTCTCCGGCTGCTCATGCTACAACAGATGAAAGGATCAGAAATTTCTCGAAAAGCGTTGATCCCGAGTTGGTCACTATGTATTATCAATTTGGACGTTATTTGCTTATCAGTTCGTCACAACCCGGCGGACAACCGGCTAACCTTCAGGGAATTTGGAATGGTAGCAACAGTCCTGCATGGGATAGTAAATATACTATAAACATAAATACCGAAATGAATTATTGGCCGGCCGAAAAGTGTAATCTGACCGAAATGGATGAACCTTTGGTTCAAATGATCAAAGAACTTTCGGAGTCCGGTAAGGAAACAGCTAAAGTAATGTATGGTTGTAATGGTTGGGTAGCCCATCATAATACAGATATCTGGCGCATCACCGGTGTAGTTGATTTTGCTGATGCAGGACAATGGCCAATGGGGGGAGCATGGTTATCTCAACATTTGTGGGAAAAGTATTTGTATGGCGGAGACCTAAAATATCTCGAATCCGTTTACCCCGTGTTGAAATCAGCTTGTGAATTTTATAAAGATTTTCTTATTGAGGAACCTACTCATAAATGGTTGGTCGTAAGTCCTTCTGTGTCTCCTGAAAACACTCCGGAGGGGCATCGTAGTGCTTTAGTTGCAGGTTGTACTATCGATAATCAATTGCTTTTCGATTTGTTCACAAAAACTATTAAGGCAGGCAAGCTGCTTAAAAAAGATCCTGCTTTGATGGCTGATTTTCAGAAGATTCTTGATCGTTTTCCTCCTATGCAAATAGGACGATTGGGTCAATTACAAGAATGGTTGGAAGACTGGGATAATCCGAATGATCATAACAGACATGTATCACATTTGTATGGTTTGTTCCCTAGTAATCAAATTACTCCTTATACTACTCCACAATTATTTGATGCAGCACGTACCTCGCTTAATTACCGAGGTGATGTTTCAACCGGTTGGTCGATGGGATGGAAAGTTAATTTGTGGGCTCGCCTTTTAGATGGTAACCATGCTTTCAAGCTTATTTCAGACCAACTAACTCTAGTTGATCCGGCTAAGGGTGGCTTTGGTAGTGGTGGTGGAACTTATCCTAATTTCTTCGATGCGCATCCACCTTTCCAGATTGATGGCAACTTTGGATGTACTTCAGGGATAATAGAAATGTTACTTCAAAGTCATGATGGATCAATCGATATTTTACCTGCATTGCCTGATGACTGGAAAAATGGAAGTATCACAGGTCTAAAGGCTTATGGTGGTTTTGAAGTGAGTTTTGCTTGGAAAAAGAATAAAGTGCAAAAAATTACCATCAAATCGAATTTGGGTGGAAATTGTCGAATCCGCGTACCAAATGAAGTTGTTTTGACTCGTGGAAAGGCAATGAAAGAGGCAACCGGTAACAACTCGAATCCGTTCTTTGAAATTGTGAAAGTAAAAGAACCACTTGTTTCTGCTGAAGCCAAACTTAATCCAGTTGCTCTAAAAAGGACTTATTTATACGATTTACCTACTGAAGTGGGTAAGGTATATACTATAATTTGCAAGAAACGGGAATAAATAAATTGGAATATATAATTAGCATTAAAGATCTTACCCAAAGTCCCTCTCACTTTGAATGAGGAATTTTGGGTAAGGTTGTAAGTTAAGAAATAGTGGAGTAAATTCTCCTGTAATAAATCAAATATTATTTAATATATGGGAAATAGAATATTGTATAAAGCTTTTGGTGTGTTTATGCTACTTTTGTCTTTCGATGCCTATGTCTTCGGAGAGCCAACTTATATAGCCACAACAGCGGCGGAGAACCAGTTTCTATTGTCAAATTCTATCAAAGGTTCAACTCCATTGGTTATTAGTTCGGAAGACTTCCCGGGAGTAATTATCGCTCTGGAAAATTTAAAAAGTGATATAGGTAAAGTTACCGGACGCGAGCCTGAAATAAAATATACCAATAAACCTGATGCTAAAGAATTAGTTATTGTCGGAACAATTGGTAAAAGCCCGATTATTGATCAACTGATTAAGAATAAAAAACTGGATGTAAAAAATATCTCAGGTAAATGGGAATCTTTTGTTCTTCAAACAATTGATTCTCCGCTTCCAGGAGTTGATAAAGCTCTTGTTATTGCCGGAAGTGATAAGCGAGGTACTATTTATGGAATTTATGACATATCCAAAAATATCGGTGTGTCACCTTGGTATTATTGGGCAGATGTGCCTGTTGCAAAACATGAGTCGTTGTTTGTGAAAAATGGTCGTTATGTTACTGATAGTCCAAAAGTAAAGTATAGAGGTATTTTCCTTAACGACGAAGCTCCTGCACTGAGTGGTTGGTCGCGTGAAACCTTTGGTGGTTTCAATAGCAAGTTTTACGAAAGAGTTTTTGAGTTATTACTTCGTTTGAGGGCAAATTATCTTTGGCCGGCCATGTGGGGAAATGCTTTTTATGACGATGACCCTGCTAATGGAATATTGGCTGACGAGATGGGTATTGTTATGGGAACTTCGCACCACGAACCTATGGCAATGGCACAGCAAGACTGGCACAGATATACAGAAAGAAACAACCTATCTAAAGCTTGGGATTATAAAAAAAATGCTGATGCTTTAAAAAAAGCATGGAAGTTTGGTATTGAAAGGAGTAAGTATTGGGATAAAGTGGTTACTATTGGTATGCGTGGAGACGGTGATGAGGCTATGAGTGAGGGAACAAATATCACCCTGCTTGAACAAATAGTAAAGGATCAGCGTAAGATTATTGAAGATGTTACCGGACAAAAAGCAGATAAAACACCGCAAGTATGGGCATTGTACAAAGAAGTGCAAGATTATTATGACCATGGCATGCGTGTGCCCGACGATGTAACCTTATTATTCTGTGATGATAACTGGGGTAATGTACGAAAGCTTCCGGATGTTAATGCCAAACCTCGTAGGGGAGGGTATGGTATGTATTATCATTTCGATTATGTAGGTGCTCCACGAAATTCAAAGTGGGTTAACATCAGTCCCATTCAGCGTGTTTGGGAACAAATGAATTTAAGCTATACACATGGCGTGAAAGAACTTTGGATCGTTAATGTAGGCGATCTCAAACCCATGGAATATCCAATAAGCTTTTTCCTTGATATGGCCTGGGACCCATCTAAGTTTAATGCACAAAATCTATTAACTCATACCGAGAATTGGTGTGCCGAACAGTTTGGACAACCGTATGCAAAAGAGGCAGCACGCATTATTAATCTTTATACAAAGTATAACAAAAGAGTTACACCCGAGATGCTGAATGATAGAACTTA
>JALNVG010000068.1 GCA_023227685.1 Bacteroidaceae bacterium | reverse complement strand
ATCCGTGGTGGCAGCTAATAAAATTGCTTCATCATCGGCCTATGATGATTATCATGAGCTCAAATCGATAGCTCGTAGCCGAGGGGTGAAATATCTGTTTGAAACCAATGTCGGTGCGGGATTACCAATTATTAATACGATTAATGACTTGATTCATAGCGGCGACAAAATATTGAAGATAGAAGCCGTACTTTCGGGAACATTAAATTATGTGTTTAATATGATCAGTGCCGATGTGCCATTCAGTCGCACTATCAAGATGGCTCAAGAAGCCCGGTATTCGGAGCCCGATCCGAGAATTGACCTGAGTGGATTGGATGTGGTTCGTAAATTGGTTATTCTTGCCCGTGAGGCCGGATATCATATCGAACAGTCGGATGTGGAAAAGAATCTTTTTGTTCCCGATGATTTCTTTAAAGGGTCGCTTGAATATTTTTGGGCGAAAGTGCCAAGTCTCGACGCCGGCTTTGAGGAACGTCGCAAGGCACTTGAAAAAGAAAACAAACATTGGCGGTTTGTTGCCAAACTGGAAAATGGCAAAGCTTCCGTGGGGTTGCAGGCCGTTGGTTCAAATAACCCGTTCTATAATCTGGAAGGAAGCAACAATGTTATCTTGATTACCACCGAGCGATATAAGGAATACCCGATGATGATTCAGGGTTACGGAGCCGGTGCAAGTGTCACAGCCGCCGGAGTTTTTGCCGATATCATGAGCATTGCCAATGTATAGGGTTTTATTAAAGAAATAAAGAATGAAACACATTATTATATTAGGAGACGGCATGGCCGATTGGCCGGTAAAGTCTTTGGGAAACAAGACGCTTTTGCAATATGCAAAGACGCCGTATATGGATAAGTTGGCCCGTATGGGTCGCAATGGCCGCCTGCAAACCGTAGCCAAAGGTTTTCATCCAGGTAGTGAGGTTGCCAACATGTCCGTATTGGGCTATGATTTGCCTAAGGTTTATGAAGGTCGCGGTTCACTCGAGGCTGCGAGTATCGGTTATGATTTGAAATCGGATGAGATGGCCATGCGTTGTAATCTGATTTGCGTGGATGGTGATATTATCAAAAATCACTCTGCCGGCCATATCTCGACCGAAGAGGCTGATGTGCTGATGAAGTTTCTGGATAAGGAATTGGGCAATGATCGTGTTCATTTCTATACCGGTGTGCAATATCGTCATTTGCTTGTCATTAAGAATGGCAATAAACAATTGGATTGTACACCTCCTCATGACGTGCCTTTAAAGCCCTTTCGCCCGTTATTGGTGAAAGCGCAAGTGCCGGAAGCAGAAGAAACTGCCCGTCTGATTAACAATTTGATCTTAAAGTCTCAAGAATTATTAAAGAATCACCCGATTAACCTGAAGCGTATAGCTGAAGGAAAAGATCCTGCCAACAGTATCTGGCCGTGGAGTCCCGGTTATCGTCCGAAAATGCCATTGTTCTCCAGCATTTTTCCGCAAGTAAAGCGGGGAGCTGTTATTTCTGCCGTTGATCTGATCAATGGTATCGGTTGCTACGCCGGTCTTCGACGCATCCACGTAGAAGGTGCCACGGGTTTGTATAATACAAATTATGAGAATAAAGCCGCAGCTGCCATTGAGGCTTTGAAAACGGATGATTTTGTATATTTGCATATCGAAGCCAGTGATGAGGCCGGACATGAAGGGGATATCCCACTCAAAATAAAAACGATTGAATATCTGGATCGTCGTGCCGTCGGTCCTATTTATGAGGCAACCAAAGATTGGGCGGATCCAGTTTCCATCGCCGTTCTTCCGGATCATCCCACACCTTGCGAACTCCGCACGCATACCAACGATCCTGTGCCGTTCTTGATTTGGCATCCCGGTATCGAACCAGACAGTGTGCAAATCTATGATGAGGTAGCTGCCTGCAGTGGGTCATACGGGTTGATGAAAGAAGATGAATTTATCAAAGCTTTTATGAACGATTAGTTGTCGCAAAGTTTTAATTTTACATTAAATTAAAATAACATGAAATATTATAGTACAAATAAACAAGCTCCGCTGGCCTCTTTGCAAGATGCTGTTTTGAAAGGGCTGGCTTCGGACAAGGGACTATTTATGCCCCTGACTATCAAACCGCTGCCGAAAGAGTTCTTTGATACGATCGATCGACTTTCTTTTCGGGAGATAGCTTATCGGGTGGCCGATGCATTTTTTGGAGAGGATGTTCCTGTCGCGAAGTTGGAACAAATCGTATATGACACATTAAACTTTGACGTACCTTTGGTTGAAGTGACGGATAATAAATATGCCTTAGAACTTTTTCATGGTCCCACATTAGCTTTCAAGGATGTCGGAGCCCGCTTTATGGCCCGTTTACTGGAATTTTTCATCAATAAGGAAAGACTGGAAAAGGTAAATGTGCTTGTTGCCACTTCCGGTGATACGGGAAGTGCTGTTGCCAATGGATTTTTAGGAGTGAAGGGTATTCATGTCTATGTGCTTTATCCAAAGGGAAAAGTGACCGAGATTCAAGAAAAACAATTCACCACTTTGGGGCAGAATATTACTGCGTTCGAGGTGGATGGCAATTTTGATGATTGTCAGACATTGGTTAAATCGGCTTTCATGGATGAAGAATTGAATAAGCACATGTTGCTCACTTCAGCAAATTCAATTAATGTAGCTCGTTTTTTACCCCAGGCTTTTTATTATTTTTATGCTTATGCACAATTAAAACGTCTTGGAAAATCCGATAATACGGTTGTTTGTGTGCCGAGCGGAAATTTCGGGAATATTACCGCCGGATTATTCGCCAAACGCATGGGTCTTCCTATTCGCCGTTTCATTGCCGCCAATAATCGCAATGATATCTTTTATCAGTATCTACTGAGCGGAATGTATAATCCTAAACCTTCTATTGCTACTATTGCCAATGCAATGGATGTGGGTGACCCCAGTAATTTTGTTCGTATTCTTGATTTGTACGAACGTTCGCATGAAGCTATTTGTGCAGAAATATCCGGTGCCGCATATACCAATGAGCAGATCAGCGAGACGATTAAGGAAATATGGCAAAAAGCACATTACCTGCTTGATCCTCATGGCGCTTGTGGCTATCGTGCCTTGAAAGAAGGATTGAAATCCGGCGAGACCGGAATCTTTCTTGAAACGGCCCATCCGGCTAAGTTCCTGCATACCGTTGAAGGTATAATCGGGGAGAAAGTGGTCATTCCCGCTAAATTACAGGCTTTCATGAAAGGTGAAAAGAAGAGCATTCGGATGAGTAAGGACTTTGCTGATTTCAAATCTTATCTTTTGAAGGTCTGATTACTTCGATAATTAAACATTTTCGCTTTAAAAATAAGGACTGATTCTCATAAGATTAGTCCTTTTTTTTGCCTTGTTTATTGTAGCCCGCGTACGCGGGCTATCCGGCCCGTGTATGGAAACCGCATAGCCCGTGTGTGGGGGCCGGATAGTTTCCATACACGGGCTAGAGTAATTAAGCAATTATTTCACATTAATATAACCGCAATTTTATATTAATGTAGCTTTTGAAAACTTTTAATCCGGTAGTGATAATGATTTAATAAGCGCAGAAAACAAGATAATCTCCTGTGCAATGAATGGTAATAGAAGTGCCTGTAGCCTCATTCAATGTGCCTTGCCACCAGCCGGGGAAGTCACTTAAAGGATATTCTAGCCCCTCGCCTTTTAGTCCTTTGGCCCCGAAATTGAAGATAGAAATTTGTTGACCCGGTTTTGAAGCCAGTGTTTGTGTATTATGAAAAGGAATGAAGATACCGTAATTGGTAACGGAACGGATATTTAATCCCGCCCGCATGTATTCGATAAGCAGACCGATATTGCCGATGGTATGATCTTCCCGTTTGCCTGTAGCACCGACAATGGTAATATTCGTCTTTCCCATTGAATGAAGAAAATTCACGGCTTTTGTCTGGTCATTGGTGAATTGTTCACTCATTTGATGAAAAATGGGTGCAAAACGTTTTTTGTTTTCTTCCGAAAGAGAATCTCCATCACCGATAATAGCATCGGGAATGAATCCTTGTTCGATATATTTATCGGCAGCACCGTCGCAACAAATCACATACGGAGCTTCTTTGAGTATCTGTACAGGATAAGGGTGGGTGGGAAATGTTCCATTGGCCAAGATTACACCCTCTTGTTTAAACTCAAGATCTTTCATGCTTGTTTGTTCTTTTTTTTTAAGCAGGATCCAAGGCCTCTTGCTTCATTAACTTTTTCCATTTAAAATATCCAAAGATAGCCATTATAGTATAAATGCCATATAAAATAGAAGTAAAATATAAGCCTTTATAAATGTAGAGTCCTGTACTTACGCCATCTACGGCAACCCAAGCGATCCATTGTTCGATATTCTTTTTGGCCAACATCCACATGCCAACAATGCTTAGTGCTGTGGTGAAGCTGTCAAGATATGGTACATTGCTATTGGTATAATTGATAAGGATCCACGCAATAACAAAAAAAGTAACAATGAATGTGATAGTCAGTGGCATGTAATAGCGTAATTTCATAGATGAAATGGGTAGCATTTCCTTTTTTTTGTCGTTCCTGCTGATGTCTTTATTGTGCCTTTTGCAAAATTTATCACCGTAAGTCCACATGATCCATCCGTATACAGAAGCGAAGAGGTAATAAATGTTGATCCCAAAATCAGCATAAAGTCCGGCTTTGTAATAGATGAAAATATAAATAGCGGGCATAATAATGCCCACTATCCATAAATAAATGCTAACCTTGTATTCTAACCAGAGGTAAATTAAACCAATGATTGAGCCTATTAATTCAAGATAGTTCATTTGATTTTTTTATTAAAAGCGCAAGTTCAAATGTCCCATGACATGTGTTCCGGCTTGTGCCGCATATCCTGAAGATTCCACGGGATCAGTGTGCCCCGGTTCATATTCGCGACTAGCCCATCCATTATTCTCATATTCTTCGTTGAAAAGATTATAGATGGTGAAACCGATCGTTACTTCACTTATCGTTTTCTTCGGCTTGAAGGTATAAGACATATTCAAGTCACTGACAAAATACTTATCTATAGTCAAATCTTCTACGTTTCCGTTAGTTAAATATTGCTTACCTACATATTGTGATTGCAGGTCGGCCTCGAAACCTTTATAATTGGCACTGAAGTTATTTTTCAAGATTAAATCAGGAGAAAAGGTCAGGTGCGAACTTTTGTGATTTATCACCTTGTAGGATACGACATTATAGTCATCGTCGGTAACGGGGATGCTTTCTTTGTAGTTCTTAGCTCTGTTTTTGCTCAGCGTACCGTTGATATTCCATTGAAACCAGTTACAAGGTTTAATGCCGAAAGTCAGTTCGGCGCCTGTCCGATAGCTATTTGCCACATTGTCGGTAATAGCTTCGCCTGTATCATTTAAAGCTCCGGTGTAAACAAGTTGATCGGTGTAATCCATATAATACAAATTAATGCCGGCGTTCAATAGAGAATTGGCAAAGTGGTAACCGAATTCATAATCAAGCAGCTTTTCCGATTTCGGATATTTGCCTGATACACCGTCCGTATAGCAATTGCGGGTAGGTTCTTTTTGTGCAACTGACAAGGAAGCATATATCCGCTGATTGCGGTTGATATTCAAGTTCAGACCGAATTTCGGATTAAAGAAATTAAAATCTTTATCTATATTGAGAGGTTGCATCTTGCCGGTGTTCCAGTCATATTCGCTATTCTTTCCATTAATCGTATATTTAATGTGGCGATATTGTACGTCACCATAAGCACTAAAGGCATTAGTGAAGTTGTAAGTGGCTTTCAAATAAATGTTTCCGTCAGTCTTTTTAGTATTATTCTTATAATATTGATGATCAGGATCAAGTGAGCCTATGTAATTTTTCACCCAGATGACTTTTCCGAAGTGGTTGCCTTTGTATTGGTTAAGAGCACCGCCAAAGGATGCTGTCAGTTTTTCATTTTTATAATTGAGAGAGAAAACCGTACCGTAAAAATCATTGGCCATCTGTTTGCGACGTACCAAATCGCTTTTTTTAACCAATGTTTCATCTACGGTATATGGAGTAAGACCGTATTCTACAAGAGATTTCTTGGTTTTGTATTCTTCGTAATATCCTTTGCCGCGTGTATAGTGCAAAGCCACATTCAGATTCAGAGTCTGAGAAAACTCGTGATTAAACAATAATTGGTTGTTGGATTGCAGGTAGTTGTCTGTTTGATTCTTGTAATATTTTGTATGACCCTCATCATCAGTGTATTTACCACAAGAATTGTATGTCCTTCCGTATTTGGTCATTTCTTCTTTGCTTGCATAGTTCCAAGCGTGGTAGGTCTCTTCTTTTCCTGTAAAGTTGATAAACTTAATAGAAGTAGAGCCGATAAAATAGCCTACCTGCATGTAATAAGAGTTCAGCTTGACAAATGCACGATCGATATAACCGTCGGTGCTGATGTTTGATAATCTCCCATCAAAAGTCCAGTGATTGTTGAGTAGTCCCGTTCCGAATTTTACAGTTTCCTTATGTGTGTTGTAACTACCGTATGATCCGTTGACTTCGGCATAAGGATTCATTGCAGCATTATCGGTCTGGATATTGACGCTGGCCCCGAAAGCTCCGGCTCCATTGGTTGAGGTTCCGGCTCCGCGTTGTACCTGTATGTTCTTTACAGATGAGACCAAGTCGGGCATATTCACATAGGTTGTCTTTTGTTCTTCCGGATCATTGATCGGAATACCGTTGACCGTAAAATTGATACGTGAATCATCTATGCCGCGCACCCGTATTGTTGTATAGCCAATACCTGCCCCGGCGTCCGAAGTGGTGATGATTGAAGGTGCCGTGTTGAGCAGATAAGTTATATCCTGCCCGTTGTTGGCTTTTTTTAGTTGCTTTTTCGAGATATCCGTATAAGCCACCGGAATTTTCTCATTTGCACGTGTTGATACGATCTGCACTTCCTGCAGGTGAACAATTCTCGTACTATCTTTTTGAGCAAAGATAGTAAGATTTGTTGCCAACGTTATGGCAACAGTTACAAAAATCTTTTTCATTTTTTGATCATTTAAAATTCTCTACGCCGGCATTATCCGGTTCAGATTCTAAGGGTATGTTCTCAGCCCGTTATATTAAGGCACCCCCCCCCCTTTAAGGAATCGGCTGCAAAAATATATATTCTTATTGATTAAAGCAAGGAAATCCATATTTTTTGCTTGCTTTTGTTTGTTCTTGAATAAAATCTTTTATTTTTGCAGTTCAATGCACTAATATTTTAAATATATATAATCTATGATGCTATTTTTATTACAGGCTGCAAAAACCGTAAAAACGGCAGCTCAAGGAGAAGCCGATAAATTAATCAATGATATTGCGGGTCCGGCGAGTGCTGATAAAGTGTCCGATATGACCCACCAGTTCACTGATTGGGCTATTAACGTCGGTGGGCGTGTGCTGGCTGCAATTATTATTTTTATTATTGGTAAATTTGTTATTAAGTTGGTTAATAAGATTGTTGCCAGAATGCTTGATAACAGAAAAGTGGATGTTAGTGTAAAATCTTTCTTAAAGAGTTTGATCAATGTTGTTTTGCTGATACTGTTAATTATAGCGGTTATCAGTAAGCTTGGTATTGAAACCACTTCTTTTGCTGCTTTACTGGCCTCAATCGGAGTAGCTGTCGGTCTGGCTTTTTCCGGAAATCTTCAGAATTTTGCCGGTGGATTGCTCATCTTGTTGTTCAAGCCGTTTAAAGTTGGTGATTGGGTTGAGGCTCAAGGCGTTTCAGGTACGGTGAAAGAGATTCAGATATTTAATACGGTATTGCTGGCGATAGATAATAAGATGATTTTTGTACCGAATGGTGTATTAAGCAGTGGAGTGATAATTAATTACAGTAATCAGGAAACCCGCAGGATAGAATGGATTGTTGGCATTGATTACGGGGAGGATTTTGATAAAGTAGAGGGGGTTATCCGCGAGATGTTGGCTACGGAAAATCGTATTCTTGATACCCCCGAACCTTTTATCGCACTTAAGGCTCTCGATTCCAGCAGTGTTAACATCACGATTCGTGTTTGGGTAAACAGTGTTGATTATTGGGATGTTTATTTTGACATGAACAAGGCTATTTATACTACCTTTAATAAGAAAGGTATTAATTTCCCGTTCCCACAACTTACAATACATCAGGATAAATAATGGACGATTCTGGTTTTGCCGTTTACGATACGTCTTTTGGGGTTATAAAGATAAGTTATGCTGCCGGTTTTATCACCAATGTGGATTTTGTATCAGCAGGTGATGATAGGATAGGTGAGTGTCACAACTTCCTTTCCGACCGGACGTATGCAGAATTGGAAGAATATTTCAAGGGTGAACGGAAAGTGTTTGACTTGCCGCTGAATTTAATCGGTACTGATTTCCAAAAGAAAGTATGGAGCGCTTTATGTGAGATCCCTTATGGCGAAACCTGTAGTTATAAGGATATTGCTGTTGCGGTTGGTAAACCTAATGCTTCGAGAGCTGTCGGCATGGCTAATCATCGTAATCCTATTGTGATAATAGTGCCTTGTCATCGGGTAGTTGGAGCAAACGGATCGTTGGTAGGCTATGGGGGTGGATTGGATCGCAAGAAATGGCTTCTTGATTTGGAGAAGAATCATAAATGACGTAGAAAGATTGAAGCAAATTTGTTTGTTGTTTTAATCTTTTATGTCAGCTGTGGTTCTTTAGGTGTCAATAAGTATTATCCAATATTTCTTTGTAAGAATAGGGTATCTTTGTAACAAAGAATGCTCAATTATGAATCCTGTAAGTCTCAAGTTCTCCATAGCCGATGAATCCCAACTTCTTATAGATAGGCTCACCCATTGAGGAGGCTTGAAGAATGCCATAGTTCGTTTTATTTTCAATAGCTTCAGACAATAATCTTTTTGTCATTCGTGTTCCTATTCCAAGACCTCTACCGTTTGGAACGGTCCCAATCATATGTAGTCCGGCATTATTGTAAGAATCAAAATATATGATTCCACAACCGAGGCACTTTTTTCCTTTTATATAATTAAACAGACGAACCCTTGAAGAATCCAGACTTATTTTGAAAACGATTTTCCCATCGACCTTGTAACCAAAGGATGTTGATGCAGTGTTTGCAAAATCAATAGCATCTGCTGTTGATTTAACTTGAAAGATGTTTTCGCTTTTTGTAAAGTGATTCTCAATAGTTCGTAAATCCATAGCCATATTTCTTTGCACAAGAGTCAATTCCAATTTTGGATTGCTTTTTAATTTATTAGGCTGGGGAAGCGTAATCATATTTGGTAGTTTTCCTATACTACTAAGATTGATGATTTCATTAATCAAGTCGGGCTTGTCCGAAAGGGCAAAGACTCGTTTAGGCCAATCTGAATTTGAGGCACAAACAGCTTTGTAATCTTCTGCTTCAATTAATAATTCTGTTGTTTTGCCTATATAAGCCCAAAACTCATATAAGTTATTTATAATTTTGTTGTTATCCATTCAAGTTATTTCATTTGATCATTAAACAGCCACATTGGATTCTTTTGAAATTTTTCCCAATCATCCAGAAGCTGTTGCTCACATTTTAAAATCAATTGATGTGTTTCATTTGTATTTTCGATTGATTCTTTGAGTTTCTTGATGTACACCAAGAGATTCCAGCAAATGTTATACTGTCCTGCGGCGATGATTGCTTCGGGTGTTCCGCTGGCTTTATCCTTATCTGTAAACCATAAAGTAGTAGCCATGTTTGCAGCCTTACGGCTGTTTTTTTGGATAGCATTCGATGGTATTAAGTTTTTGGGAAGTGTTCCGCTTTTAGCGTATTCTTCCCATTTCTCGTGGTCCCTTAATTCATAGATGGCATTCATGATGCGGCGGTTTTTCCATTTATCGTCTTTGTATATGGTGCTGTATGTTAGGCGCCTGATATGTTTCAGAAAAACGCTGTTAGCCAGAATCAACATGCAAGATACACGACTCTTCACCAGATTGATAACACTGTTTAATGTCACATGTTTTACCTCATTTTTGCATTTGCTCAGAGGTGTTGCATCCAATCCTTTATTCACCCGGTAAATTATATATCTTATTACTCCCGAATGGATTATGGAGATACAGGATAAAGCAAACAATACTCCGGTCCAGAATGCACTTCCGAAAATTGCAGTAATGATGGTTGCCATGCATAATAGCGTGGTAAGTCCATAACCGAGATGAGTTAATTTTTTAAGACTAAGTTTTGTGAATATATTTGCCGGTTTGTATTCGTATGGAGCCATATATGGACTTGCCACATCGGATATGATGATCAAGTCAATGCTATTGCCGTTGGAGGAATTCTTATTATCAAGTTCCATTTGCTTTTCAGCAAGTGTGATGGGGCCGACTCCCTGGTTGTCAACAATGCCGCCATCCATCAGTCCGATAGGGGTTGTTGCCGCAATATATTCTTGGTTTTCTTTCTTGGTTGCCAGTTTAAAATCTGTAGGGAAAATGAGTGGCTCAAAACCGCCGGGGAAACATGACGAGGTAGCTAATATTTCGGCCAACCTAATCTGTGTTGCAATTTTCTCGGGTATCTGATTCTGATAGTTCCCAATTATTCCATGTCGTGATCCTTTGCCTGCATTTTTTATTTCTTGTGTTGCTTGATAGCGAAAAGCCAGACCGTTGGAGAAATCTGTTCCGTTGGCCGAAAAATGATGTACATGAACCTTGTCAATATTATCCAGAAACAGTTTGAAGCATTCGCCCTTGAAGAATTTCTCATCATATACTTCAGCCATTTGTTTGATTAGAGAATGTACGGTTTTCTGGTTTTGTACAAATTCTTTGAGGGCTGTTACCGGTATATCTTCGGCAATAAGGATTTGATATAAATTTTTGAAAGCCTCGTCTTCATCAATTCCCTTGCAGAGGCTCATCATACACCATAGTCCTGTTATTGTTCCACCCGATATGGTTGACATGGTATTCACGATATTCAGAAAATTGTCGCCATTATCCAAATGCAGATGATGCAGATAAGACAATGTTCCGAGATGGAAGGTTGCGGCCCTATATCCGCCACCCGATAAACAAATTGCTATTTCCGGCGTTTTCATTGAAATGAGATTTTAATTTGAAGAATGCATTCAACTACAAATATAAGTTTTTTTTGTTATATTGTTTTATGTCATTTATGAAAAAAGAGTTACTTATGGAGCAAATAGAAATTAATTATTTGAGTAAAGACTTCGGTGAAATTCATGTGTTTATGGATTCATCGGAGATAATGGAGCCGGTAAAACTACGCTATTCAATTGCATGATGAATTTATATAAATATACTGGAACTATTATAAAAGCCCCGGATTTAACCATCGGTTATCTTTCAACTGATCTTTTCTTTTATACCTTAGTAACCGGAATGGAATATCTGGAATTCTGTATTAAAGCAAAAGATAAGAAGATTGATAAGAAAGAAATTGAACTTTTGAATGAAACATTTCAACTTCCTCTGAATCGCTATGCCTCTGATTATTCAACAGGAATGAAGAAGAAACTGGCTTTCATGGCTTTGTTGCTT
>JALNVG010000067.1 GCA_023227685.1 Bacteroidaceae bacterium | reverse complement strand
CAGGGTGGTGGTGAAATGATTTCTCATGTTTCTTTTGAAGAAACAACGTTCAATGAGTTACCCTATAAATTTGAGGCAGGTACTCCCGATTATATCGGTGCTACCAGTTTGGCCAAAGCCCTCGATTATGTTTCAGAGATAGGCCTGGATAATATTTCCGCTTATGAACAAGAGCTCACCACTTATGCTTTGGAACGTATGAAGGCTATTCCCGATATGCGTATTTTTGGTGATGCCTGCAATAGAGGTGGTGTCATATCTTTCCTTGTGGGCAATATTCACCATTTTGATATGGGCACTTTGCTTGATCGACTTGGTATAGCTGTGCGAACGGGGCACCATTGTGCTCAGCCATTAATGATTCGATTAGGCATAGAAGGAACTGTTCGTGCCTCTTTTGCCATTTATAATACCAAAGAAGAGGTCGATACTTTTATCGCTGGTTTGGAGCGTGTTATAAAGATGTTTTAAGGATTCTTTTTCTGTTTGCTAAAACAAATTTTTTTCAGGTTCGGTATTGGCTTTTATTCCTTACCTTTGCCCGATAAAGAATATAATATGAAGGTATCTCCTGAATTAAAAGGCCATCTTGCTATCTTTTTAGCAATGGTTCTCTTTGGTTTAATTTCTCCAATAGGTAAGTCCGTACTAGTATATATAGCTCCACTAAGTCTTAATACGTTGAGGCTGGGGGGCGCATGTACTGCATTCTGGTTGGTGTCTCTTTTTATGAAACATGAGTCGGTTAGTTGGCATGACCTTGGTATGCTTTTCTTTGCTGCCGTTTTCGGAACGATGTTGAATCAGGGACTATTTATTATCGGTCTCAGCAAGACTTCTCCAATAGATTCGAGTATTATTACTTCTATGGCACCGGTTCTTACCATGTGTGTTGCAGCTATTTATCTCAAAGAGCCCATAACGCGTAAGAAACTGTTAGGTATATTTTTGGGAGCTGTTGGGGCTGTTATCCTGGTCTTCGGTAGTATGCAGGGTGTGAAGGGGCAAAGTAGTATGTTAGGTGATTTATTGTGCCTGTGTGCTCAATTGTCTTATGCAATATATTTGACAGCGTTTAAAAAGCTAATTACCCGCTATCACCCCGTTACGGTGTGTAAGTGGCTTTTCTCTTATGCATTTATGTGCTATTTTCCACTTTCTTATTCCGACTTAGCCAGTGATCATCTTTTATCCTTGCCTGCAACTATCTGGTTGAGAATAGCTTGCATTGCTCTTTTGTGTACCGTTGTTACTTTTGTTTTGATGATGAAGGCACAAAAGATACTCCGTCCCACAGTTATTTCTACTTATAATTATATCTTGCCGGTTGTGGGAACATCGTTAAGTGTTGCCATGGGGTTGGCTTCCTTTACATGGATTGTTCTTGTAGCCGTTTGTTTTATTTTTACCGGTGTGTATTTGGTTACACTCAGTAAGGCAGCAAGATAACTCGCTTCAGGTCATAAAGAAAGTATAAGTCTTTTAACTAACTTTTAATATAGTTTTTTGCTTATATCGATTCAATACTCTAATTTTAGGTATATTTTTTTTTAACTTAAAATTCTAGTCTATGGATCATCTTCTATTTTGGTTTATTCCAATTGCCTCTCTGTTAGCTCTTGCTTTTGCTTATTATTTTTATAAGCAAATGAAGAAAGAGAGTGAAGGTACGCCCCGAATGATGAAAATTGCCGCTGATGTGCGGAAGGGAGCAATGTCTTATTTGAAACAACAGTATAAAATTGTTGCGTATGCATTTCTTGGGTTGGTTATCTTGTTTGCCATTATGGCCTACGGCTTTCATGTGCAGAACAATTGGGTGCCGATGGCCTTCTTGACCGGTGGATTCTTTTCCGGTCTATCCGGATTTTTGGGAATGAAAACAGCGACCTATGCTTCTGCCCGTACCACCAATGCGGCTCAAACGTCATTGAATGGAGGTTTGAAAATAGCCTTTCGCAGCGGAGCTGTTATGGGATTGGTTGTTGTTGGTTTGGGCCTGTTTGATATTTCTTTCTGGTATTTGTTACTTAATTGGGCGATACCGGTAGATGCAATGTCACCCACAGCCAAACTTTGTGTCATTACTACAACCATGCTAACTTTCGGGATGGGCGCTTCTACGCAGGCCTTGTTTGCACGTGTAGGCGGTGGCATTTATACGAAAGCCGCAGATGTCGGTGCCGATTTGGTGGGTAAGGTTGAAGCCGGAATACCAGAAGATGATCCGCGCAATCCTGCTACTATTGCTGACAATGTGGGAGATAACGTAGGAGATGTAGCCGGTATGGGTGCGGATTTGTATGAATCCTATTGCGGATCAATTCTTGCGTCAGCTTCATTGGGAGCAGCTGCTTTTATGATGGCAGGCGATGTGAATATGCAGTATAAGGCTGTTATTGCGCCGATGCTGATTGCCGCTTGCGGTATAATTCTTTCTATAGTAGGTATATTCGCTGTCCGTACCAAAGATGATGCAAAGATGAAAGATTTGTTGCACGCATTATCTTTCGGCACTAATTTAAGTTCTATCCTCATCGTGGCAGCTACGTTTTTTATTTTTTGGTTGTTGCAATTACAAAATTGGGCACTTATTTCTTGCTCGGTGGTTATAGGATTGTTAGCAGGTGTTATTATCGGACGTTCTACCGAATATTATACTTCACAGTCTTATCGTCCCACTCAGAAACTTAGTGAGAGTGGCAAGACCGGACCGGCAACGGTTATTATATCCGGTATCGGTTTGGGCATGCTTTCTACGGCAATTCCGGTTGTGACCATTGCTGCCAGTATTATTGCTGCTTACTTGTTTGCCGCAGCCGGTGATTTCTCCAATGTAGGTATGGGTCTGTACGGCATCGGCATTGCTGCCGTAGGGATGCTTTCAACGTTGGGCATCACATTGGCCACCGATGCTTATGGGCCTATAGCTGATAATGCAGGTGGAAATGCTGAAATGGCAGGTCTTGGCGAAGAGGTTCGCAAACGTACCGATGCCCTCGATTCGCTGGGCAATACAACTGCAGCTACGGGAAAAGGTTTTGCCATAGGTTCTGCTGCATTAACAGGTTTGGCCTTATTAGCCTCTTATATCGAAGAGATTCGGATAGGATTAACCCGAATAGGTACGCTTAATTTATCTCTTCCCGGTGGTCATATTGTAGAGACAGCCAAAGCTACATTTCTTGATTTTATGAATTACTATAGTGTCAATCTGATGAATCCGCGGGTACTTGCCGGAATGTTTCTTGGTTCGATGATGGCTTTCTTGTTCTGCGGACTTACGATGAATGCCGTTGGTAGAGCTGCGGGGAAAATGGTTGATGAAGTTCGCCGTCAGTTTCGTGAGATAAAAGGAATTTTGACAGGTGAGGCCGATCCTGATTATGAACGTTGTGTTGAAATCTCAACAAAGAGCGCCCAGCATGAGATGATTCTCCCTTCTATGCTTGCCATTATTGCTCCGATTGCAACCGGATTGATATTCGGCGTTTCCGGAGTTATGGGGCTTTTAATCGGAGGTTTGTGCAGCGGATTCGTGTTGGCTGTCTTTATGGCCAATGCCGGAGGTGCTTGGGATAATGCAAAGAAATATGTAGAGGAAGGTCATTTTGGCGGTAAGGGAAGCGAAGTTCATAAAGCCACAGTTGTTGGTGATACCGTAGGTGATCCGTTTAAGGATACTTCGGGCCCCAGCTTAAATATTCTTATTAAACTGATGAGCATGGTATCTATTGTTATGGCCGGGCTTACAGTTTCCTGGAGTTTGTTTGGATAAAGTTTTTTCTTATCTGAATTATAACTTTTTGCATAAGAATTTAGTCTCTTTTCTCATTAGATTAGAATTTATATAAAAGCAATTACTCTAGCCCGTGTATGCAATCTATCCGGTTTCCATACACGGGCTATATGGTTTCCGTACGTGGGCTATATAGCCTCCATACACGGGCCGGAGTAATCAAGCCCGAAACGGTTGTTAATTATACGGGGAGAAAGGACTAATCTTGTGACAAAAATATTTAATTATTTGTGTAATCTGTTCGAGTTGGATTATTTACCATACCTTAGTAGCCTAATAATTTACAGTTTGAAACAATGTTATTACCCTGGTTAAATAAAGATCTGATAGAAGCCGGATGTGATGAAGCGGGCAGAGGTTGTCTTGCCGGTCCGGTTTATGCAGCAGCTGTTATACTGCCAAAGGATTTTAGAAATGATCTCTTGAATGATTCCAAACAGCTCAGTGCCCGTAAGCGTTATGCACTGCGTGAGGTGATTTTGAGAGAGGCGACCGATTGGGCCGTGGGTGTTGTTACTTCACAGGAGATTGATAAGATAAATATCTTGAATGCTTCGTTTTTGGCGATGCATCGTGCTGTAGCACAACTCTCTATCTCTCCTCAATATCTGCTCATTGATGGTAATCGGTTTAAAAAGTATGCCGATATTCCTTATTCGACAATAGTAAAAGGCGATGGCAAATACATGTCTATTGCTGCGGCATCTATTCTGGCCAAGACTTATCGTGATGATTATATGTTTATGTTGCACGGCGATTATCCCCAATATGATTGGATAGATAATAAAGGTTATCCGACTAAGAAGCATCGTCAGGCCATATCGGAATATGGGGTGACTCCGTTTCATCGGATGACTTATAATCTGTTGGGAGACGGACAACTGAGAATTCCTTTTTAAAGAATATCGGTTATTGTCAATTCCCCGCTTTTATCCGTTAATGCCGTATTTTCTTTAAAACCACTTGATTTTTCTGAATACAAGAAACGCCAATGAAGAAAGTCCCAGTGAGATAGCAAGAATTAACCAGAAGGCATAATGCAGATGTGCTACATAGATGTTGACGTTCATGCCGTAAAGGCCGGCTATCATTGTGGGGATCATCAATATAATGTTGAGGCTCGCCATGCGTTTCATTATCGTGTTCACATTGTTTGAGATAATGGAAGCAAAAGTATCCATTGTACCCGAAAGGATGTTGCTGTAAATATTGACCGTATTATAACCTTGTTTCAATTCGATGATTACATCTTCTGCCAATCCCTGATCTAAATAGTTGGTATCATGAAAGATACTTTTCAATTTTCCTATCATGATTTCATTACCACGGATGGAGGTGTTGAAGTAAACCAGTGTCTTTTGCAGTTTCATCAATTGCAGTAAGTCCTCATTACGAATGCTTTTTTCCATTCCATTTTCGGCCTCATTGATATTATTATTGATCTGTTTTAGGTATTTAAGAAACCAGAATGCCGAAGAATAAATGATTCGTAAAATGAAGTCGAGTTTGTTGCGTATAATGATATTTTTCCGCTGAGTGTGCTCAATGAAGTCCGGGATGAGATCGGTTTGCTGATAACATATCGATACGATAATTTCATCATTGGTAATAATACCTATAGGAATAGTTGTGAATGGATAATTACCATTTTGACTGCTGATTGGAATTCGTAGAATGGTAAGCAACCAATTACCTTCTTTTTCTGTACGTGGTCGCTCGTCTGTATCGGCTATGTCCGCCAAAAATGATTCCGGTACTTTAAGCTCATTAAGTAAAAAATCGAAATCGCTTTTTTCGGGGCAAACTACATTTACCCAACAGTTGGGAAGCCAATTATTCTTGACTACATAGCCTGCTTCGCAATAAAGATACGTTCTCATCTTATTGTCTCCTATCGTTAATTAATTTATGCGGACAGAGACATTATAAGATAATGGCTATGCTCGCTTTACTTCTTTAAACTGTACGGTCGTGGTAATGAATCGTCCATATTATTTGATATATTTTTTAATTCGCCACAAAAGTACTTAAAATCTTCGTATAAAAATTATACCGGGCGCAATCTTAACATATATTAAATATATATTACCTATCAACTTTTTTTGTATCTTTGTTGCTAAAATAGATATTGGGCAGTGAAATATTAATATTAATAATAAGATGAGTAAGAAAGCGCTATTAATGATTCTTGATGGTTGGGGAATAGGTGACCACAAGAAAGACGATGTGATTTACAGTACACCAACCCCATATTGGGATTATCTCTTAAATACTTATCCTCATTCGCATCTTCAGGCGAGTGGCGAGGATGTTGGCTTGCCCGATGGACAGATGGGTAATTCCGAAGTAGGGCACCTCAATATCGGTGCGGGAAGAGTAGTCTATCAGGATTTGGTGAAGATTAATCGTGCTTGTGCCGACAATAGTATATTGAAGAATCCTGAGATCATCTCAGCTTTCTCTTATGCACAGAAGACCGGCAAAAATGTTCATCTGATGGGACTTACCTCTACCGGTGGCGTTCATAGTTCTTTGGCTCATCTCTTCAAACTTTGCGATATCGCCAAGGAGTACAAGATAGAAAACACTTTCATCCATTGTTTTATGGATGGTCGTGATACTGATCCGAAGAGTGGAATAGGATTTATCAAACAATTGGAGGAACATTGCGAAAAGTCCGAAGGTAAAATAGCTTCTATCATCGGACGTTATTATGCCATGGATCGCGACAAACGTTGGGAACGCGTGAAGATTGCTTACAACCAGTTGGTTAACGGTTTAGGCAAAAAGGCTAAATGTATGGTTCAGGCTATGCAAGAGTCTTATGACGAAGGGGTAACAGATGAATTCATCAACCCGATTGTCAATGCTGATTTTGACGGAACGATTAAAGAAGGTGATGTGGTTATTTTCTTCAATTATCGTAATGATCGTGCCAAAGAGATTACTGCGGTGCTGACACAAGAAGATAAACCGGATGCAGGTATGCACACCATTCCAGGTTTGCAGTATTATTGCATGACTCCTTATGATGCATCTTTCAAGGGTGTTCATATCTTGTTTGATAAAGATAATGTGCTAAATACATTGGGCGAATTCGTCTCTTCTAAAGGATTGAATCAGTTGCATATTGCCGAAACGGAGAAATATGCACACGTTACATTCTTCTTCAATGGTGGTCGTGAAGTACCTTACAAGAATGAAGATCGTATCTTGGTTCCTTCTCCTAAGGTGGCAACTTATGATTTGCAACCGGAGATGAGTGCTTATGCCGTAAAAGACAAATTGGTAGCAGCTATCAAAGAAGACAAATATGATTTTATAGTTGTCAATTATGCCAATGGCGATATGGTGGGTCATACCGGCGTTTATGAAGCAATACAGAAAGCTGTGGTTACCATCGATGCTTGTACTAAAGAAACGGTTGAGGCTGCAAAAGCTACCGGTTATGAAGTAATTGTTATTGCCGATCATGGTAATGCCGATCATGCTGTTAATGAAGATGGTACACCAAATACCGCTCATTCATTGAATCCGGTTCCTTTTATTTATGTAACCGACAAGAAGAATGTAAAGATGGATAATGGTCGTCTTGCTGATGTGGCTCCTTCTATACTGAAGATTATGGGTCTAACACCTCCTGCAGAAATGACAGGTAAGGCTTTGATGAAGTAAAAAAATAGATTATATTCATAAAAAGGGCGGGGTGAGTCTCCGTCCTTTTTTTATTCAAATTAGATATGATGATTCAATTAGGTGACGTAGTGATTTCTCTAGATATATTTAAGGAGAAGTTCCTTTGCGACCTCAATGTCTGTAAGGGGATTTGCTGCGTTGAAGGTGATGCGGGTGCTCCCGTTACATTAGACGAAGTGGGGGAACTGGAAGATATGCTGCCTGTAATATGGGATGATCTTTCTGCCGGAGCGCAGAAGGTGATTAATGAGCAGGGGGTGGTTTATAGTGATTCGGAAGGTGATTTGGTTACTTCTATCGTCAATAATAAGGATTGCGTTTTTTCTTATTATAATGAAAATGGTTGTTGCAGTTGTGCTATAGAAAAGGCTTATCGCGAAGGGAAAACGAGCTTCTATAAGCCGATGTCTTGTCACCTTTATCCTATTCGCGTGAGTAAGCTGGGTGATTGTGTGGCATTAAACTATCACCAGTGGAGTGTCTGTAAACCGGCTGTTTTGTGTGGCAAATGTAATAATCTACCCGTTTATCGTTTTTTGAAGGAACCTCTTATTCGTCGATTTGGTGAAAAATGGTATAAAGACTTAGAAGATGCTGCGGAAGAATTAAAGCGCCGTGGAGTTATTTAATGTTGTACGGATCTTATTAATAAGGAAACAGCATCGGTTCATTTAATTGAGCCGATGCTGTTTTTATTAGGATTGTAATGCAATATTACGAATTAATTGATTAAGTATCAATATTAGCATATTTGGCATTCTCTTCTATAAAGGCGCGGCGCGGGCCGACATCTTCACCCATCAGCATTGAGAATACATAATCGGCTTGGGCTGCATTATCTATGTTTACTTGCTTAAGCATTCTATTCTCAGGGTCCATAGTCGTATCCCATAATTGTTGTTCGCTCATTTCACCCAAACCTTTGTATCTTTGTGTATGAACGGCGTTTTCAGAACCCTGTCCATAGGTATCAATAAATTTTTGGCGTTGGGTATCTGTCCAGCAATATTCTTCAGTTTTTCCTTTTTTGCAGAGATAGAGTGGAGGGGTTGCAATATAGAGATATCCGTCTTGAATAATTTCCGGCATATAGCGGAAGAAGAATGTCATAATCAATGTGTCGATATGAGATCCATCGACATCGGCATCGGTCATGATGATTATTCTGTGATAGCGAAGTTTACTTATGTTTGCTTCTTTGGTATCGTTTTCTGTGCCGATTGTTACGCCAAGTGCAGTATAGATATTGCGTATTTCTTCACTCTCCAATGCTTTATGATACATTGCTTTTTCTACATTCAAAATCTTTCCACGTAGAGGAAGTATAGCCTGATACATACGGTCACGACCTTGTTTAGCTGTACCGCCTGCGGAATCACCTTCGACTAGAAACAATTCGCATTTAACAGGATCTTTGCTTGTACAGTCGGCCAATTTACCAGGTAGTCCACCTCCCGATAACGGAGATTTGCGTTGAACCATTTCGCGAGCTTTGCGGGCAGCGTGTCTTGCGGTTGCAGCCAAAATAACTTTGTCTACAATGATTTTTGCATCTTTGGGATGTTCTTCCAGATAGTTGTTTAAAGCTTCGCCTACGGCTTGATCAACCGCACCCATCACTTCACTGTTACCTAATTTGGTTTTTGTTTGACCCTCGAATTGAGGTTCGGCTACTTTGATAGAAATAACGGCAGTCAAACCTTCACGAAAGTCATCTCCGGCAATTTCGATTTTTACTTTATCAAGCATCTTGTTATCTTCGGCATACTTTTTTAATGTACGAGTCAGTGCGCGACGAAAACCGGCCAAATGAGTACCGCCTTCTATTGTATTGATGTTGTTAACGTAAGAGTGAATGTTCTCTGAGTAGCCTGTGTTATACATGATGGCTACTTCGATGGGAGTGTTCTGCTTCTCTGTCTTTAGATAAATGACGTCGTTAAACAAATGCTCACGTGAGGATTCTATGTAACGGACAAATTCTCTTAATCCTTCTTCGGAATAGAATATTTCTTTTTTAAAACTACCGTCTTCTCCTTTTGTACGGCGATCAGTCAAGGATATTTTTAATCCTGCATTCAGGTAGGCTAGCTCGCGGAGGCGGGTAGCTAGGATGTTATAATCGAAGATTTTGTTTTTAAAAATGCTACCATCGGGCCAGAATTGTTGGCGTGTACCTTTTAAATCGGAGGTGCCTACCTCTTTGACAGGGTATAAAGGCTTGCCTATTTCGTATTCCTGCTGATAAATTTTACCATTTCTGAATACTTGTGTAGTCATGTGTATAGACAATGCGTTTACGCAAGACATACCTACACCATGCAAACCTCCGGAAACTTTGTATGTACCTTTATCGAATTTACCACCGGCGTGTAAAACAGTCATTGCTACCTCAAGTGCAGATTTATGCTCTTTTTTGTGCATGTCTACGGGTATTCCACGACCATTGTCTTGGACGATAACGGAATTGTCTTCGTCGATAGTGACCTCAATGTGAGTGCAATAACCTGCCATGGCCTCATCGATTGAGTTATCTACGATTTCATATACTAATTGGTGTAATCCTTTTATGCTGATATCACCAATGTACATGGCGGGACGTTTCCTTACAGCTTCAAGTCCTTCCAGAACTTGAATGCTATTGGCTAAATAACTCCCGTTGTTGTTTTGCTCTTCGCTCATATTTGTCTTTATTATTTTAAGTAACAAAGATACTTAAAAATATCGGGTTAGAAAAGGAATATGAGGTAAAAATTGAGGCTGTAAAAGTTGAATCTTTATAAAAGGCGAATACTAGTGAAAATCCTTTCAACCCACAAAAGGCCGAACTTTTTAGTTCGGCCTTAAACGTGTTATTTTAAACAATGACTTACTTAAGCCAAGCTATTGATATGCAAAGCTAATTTAGACTTTAAGTTGTTTGCCTTATTCTTATGAATAATATTTACTTTGGCCAACTTATCTACAGTCTTAACTACTTTAGGATACATAGCGATTGCTTCTGCCTTATCTGTAAGCTCGCGCAGTGCCTTAACAGCATTTCTCATGGTTTTACCATAATATCTGTTCTTGAGTCTTCTGCTCTTTTCTTGTCTGATTCTCTTCAGAGATGATTTGTGATTTGCCATTTCGACTAATCTTTTATTAAAAGTTAATTATTTCTTTGTAGCCCGAGGGGGAGTCGAACCCCCCTTTCAAGAATGAAAATCTTACGTCCTAACCGATAGACTATCGGGCCATTATTATTTGAATGCGGATGCAAAGGTAGGCTAATTTTTTAAACTCGCAAAGAAATCAATAAAAAAATATTTGAAAAATCAATTTTGTTTGGTATAAATCTGTTTTTTGCCGAATGGGGTATTTGTATTCGTACTATAATTATAATAGATATTTCATTAATTATTTGTAATTTTGTCAATATATAAACGTAAACCAACAGATATGTTGCAGAAAACGAGCGGGATAGTTCTCCATTCATTAAAGTATAGTGATACGACTATGATTGTGGAGATGTATACAAAGGCCTTAGGTCGGAGCTCTTTTCTGGTGCCAATTGGTCATTCAAAGAAATCTGCTGTTAAATCTGTCCTCTTTCAACCGCTTAGCCTGATGGATTTTGAGGCGGATTATCGTCCGAAACGTTCATTATTTGCTATTCGGAATGTCAAGCCTTATCTTTATTCTTCAATTCCTTATCATCCTGTTAAGTCGTCTATTGCTATTTTTCTTGCAGAATTCCTTTATAGAGTAGTGCGGGAGGATTTTGAAAATGACCAATTGTTTGATTTTCTAAAGAATTCTATTATTTGGTTGGATGAAAGTGTGTCCGACTTTACAAACTTCCATCTTGTTTTTTTACTTCGATTGACTAGTTTTTTGGGCTTGTATCCTAATCTTGATAATTATCATCGAGGCGATTCTTTTGATTTACTTAATTCTTGTTTTATTCCGTCAAGTTCATTTCAGCATTCGTACTGTATCCGATCTGATGAGGCGGGTACTTTGTATCAATTGATGCGTTTGAATTATGGAACAATGAATCTTTTCAAGATGAACCGTATAGAAAGAAGAAGATGCATAACGGTAATCATTGAATATTAGCGTATGCATCTTTCTGATTTCCCT
>JALNVG010000066.1 GCA_023227685.1 Bacteroidaceae bacterium | reverse complement strand
TCAAAAGAAGTTGACCACCAGGTTCTATATTCATAAATTCTGCCATAAATTTTCCTGCAATATCTTGGTAAGCAAACATTCCCTTCTTTCGATAGATAGCCTGTACATATCTCGAGACAATGGCTTCGCTGTCATTGTTTTGTAAGATATTATAGTTTTTTTTAAATCGTAAAACGATATTTCTAAGGATATCAAGCCTATTGTGTTTTATGTTTGTTATTTGTTGGAGTGAAACGGGGTTAGGAGCATTGCTGACAAATGTTTGCTGATTAATATTAATGCCGATGCCGAGGATACTTCTTTCTATTGTTTTACCACTTAAATCATTTTCGATCAGCATACCACAAATCTTTTTCTTTTTCCAATAGATGTCGTTTGGCCATTTGATGGATATTTCATCGGTATAACAACTTAATTCGTCTCTTATTGCAAGAGAAATTGCCTGAGAGATTAAAAACTGTCGTTTGGCTTCAATAAAATGTGGATAGAGTACAAAACTAAAGAGCAAATTTTGTCCATCTTCTGCTTCCCAAGTATTACCGCGTTGACCCCTTCCAGCTGTTTGGTAGTCCGAGATGACAGTTGTAAATTCTTCTACTTGTTGTTTATCGCAAAGAGCTTGCAAGCTGTTATTTGTGGAGTCTGTTTCATGAACAATAATTAGTGGAACGGGAAATTTGTCAGGGTATTGCATCATATTCTGTTTTAAGTTTTTTTGTAAACTTTTTGATAACCTCTTCGTATGAGTGATCGATGAGGCTTTTTATTAATTTGTCATTAACGTCTTTATCAAAGGAAACGTCGATCCAATATTTTTTATTGAAATGATAAGCTTCTTTTATACCGATATATTGTTCTTTTAGGTCAATGGCTTTTTCTGGATTACATTTTAAGGCGATAGTATTAGCTGATTCTAAGTCAATGAGGGCAAACATTTTCCCCATGACTTTTATTACCAGTGAATATTTATCGAATGGTAAACATTCGGTTGCTGCCTTCTTATTCAGGCAATAAGTTCTTATCGATTCAACATTCATAGCCGTGTGATTAAATAGTTTGTCTTAGTGAAAGAGCTTTTTATATTCAAGTCGTTATTTATAAATCTAGTAGCTATTGTAAAGGAGGGAAAAAAGCCTCTTTGATGTGGTTTATTTTAAAATTATCTTTCTTCCCAACTACTGTGATAATATCAAATCTCACAGGTGCGTCAATTTGGTAATCTTTGATATAAGCATTGGCGGCGCGGACTGTTCGTCGTATTTTTAATGTATTTACAGCTTCTTCCGGTTGCATAAATATCGTATTTCGTCTTGTCTTGACTTCTACAACGATTAATTCGTCATCTTTTGTTGCAATGATGTCAAGTTCAAGGTGCCCTTTTCTCCAATTCCGGTGGCAAATAATATAATCATTTTGCATCAGATACGCAACGGCTGCATCTTCTCCGAGTTTACCCAATTCATTATGTATAGCCATTTTCTTGCAAAAATACGTCTTTTTCTTTGTAATAAAAAAAAGTAGCTTATTTTTGTATTATATTTATTGAAAACGAAAAATTAAATTTTATGTTTGATGATGATTATTTTATGAAACAGGCTTTGCAAGAGGCTAAAGAGGCTAATGAACAAGGAGAAATCCCGATCGGTGCTATTGTTGTTAGCAAGAATCGGATCATAGTTCGTGCTCACAATTTAACGGAGACATTGAATGATGTTACTGCGCATGCTGAGATGCAGGCTATTACTGCAGCAGCTAATGTGTTAGGCGGAAAATACTTGAATGAGTGCACTTTGTATGTAACAGTAGAGCCATGTGTAATGTGTGCGGGAGCTATAGCGTGGGCTCAGGTGGGTAAGTTGGTTTTTGGGGCTTTGGATGAAAAACACGGTTATCTAAAATATGCTCCTCAAGCATTGCATCCTAAAACGGTAGTTGTTCAGGGTGTACTAGCTGCAGAGTGTTCTAATTTGATGAAAGCTTTTTTTGTAAAAAAAAGATAATCATTTATTTTTCTTCTTCAAAATCCACATATTCGCCCTCGTCTTTAGAAAATATTTTTTTATGATGGTCTGAGGAATTTGTACTGTCATCCGGATTACCGTTGGTAGATGAATTTGCTTGGGCCGATTGTCTGTTTTTTTGTTTCTCTGTACGTTCCCATTGGCTTTGGGTATTCGAATGTCCTCCCAATCCGAAGATTGTCCTGAATACGGATATTACAATAGACAACCCTGCCATGATGATAAAGATAAACAGCAAAAAGAAAAATCCTAATATATGAAACATGATTAAGTGATTATAATTATTATATTACTTAATACAACAATTGTGCCATTAAAAAGTTTGCTTGCTTTTTTTTGTGATGAGAGAAAGGATGATATACCATAGAATAACTGCGGAAAATCCTCTAATGCCAAGCCATAATAGTAATGGGATACAGATAAATAAAAAAATGAAACTGACTTTATTTCCTTTCCATGAGAGGTTTTTAAATTTCAAAGAAAACATAGGTATTTCTGAAATCAGCAAATATGAGAAAAGAAATACGAATAAGAGAATGATTACTCCATTAACGTGATTGATAAGGAAATCTTTTTCACCAACAATTAGTGATCCCCAAAATAATGCGTTGGCTGGTGTGGGCAATCCTATAAAAGATGAAGTCTGACGTTCATCGATGTTGAATTTTGCCAATCGTAAGGCCGAAAAGACAGCCATAACAAAGGCTAAATACGGAATATATTCTCTTATATCCATCAAGAAAGCAGGGTACACCATATCAGGCTCATTGAGTAAAGAGAAAATAATGAAAGAAGGTGCAATACCAAAACTTATGTTGTCCGATAAGGAATCAAGTTCTTTTCCTATCGGAGATGGTGCATGTAAAAGACGTGCCAGCATCCCGTCAAAGAAGTCGAATACCGCACTAAATAAGATGAATAGCAATGCCAATTCGTATTCGGTCTTGAATGCCATTATACAAGCTATGCAGCCCGAAAAAAGATTCAGACAAGTTACCGTGTTGGGAATATTACTTTTTATTTGATGTGTCATTTTTTGACTGATTATTTTAATTTGGCGATAACGGTTTGATTACCAATTGTCGGTTGATTCAGACGAACAAGGACTTCCGTATCCGTAGGGAGGAATACATCTACTCTTGAACCGAATTTAATAAATCCCATATGTTCGTCGATGTAGCAGTCGTCGCCTTCTTCAGCATAAGTTACGATTCTTCGTGCCATGGCACCGGCAATTTGTCTAGTCATAACATCTTTACCCTCAGGAGTTCTGATGATAATCGTGGAATGTTCATTCTCCATACTGGCTTTTGGGAGCCAGGCTTTATGATAGTTCCCGTTTTGATGAGCTACCTTTAATATGGAACCTTCAACAGGATACCAATTGGCATGTACATTAAGTATACTCATGAATATTGAGATCATCAATCGTCGTTCGTGAAAGTATTCATTTTCTTCCACTTCTTCAATTGCTACTACTTTACCATCGGCGGGAGCTACAACTATGTTCTCCGTATCTTGTCCGAACAGGCGTATGGGACATTGGAAAAAATTCAACAATAAACAGTATGTTACTATACTTATTGCCGCTACGATATAAAAGGGAATTCTAGTTTCCAGTCCCCAATATAATGCTAGATTAATAAGAATAATGAATAAGAAAGTGCCATATAGAGTATGCGTTCCTTCTCTATGTATATGAATTTTTTTTAATCTTTTAATATGCTTCATTGATAAGATTATAAATGTTTCTGCAAAAATAGACTTATTTTAAAGAATCTACAAGTAATATAGAATAGATTTATTGTTGTTGATAACTTTTTGGTATTTTTTTTTGTTTATTGCATAGTAGGGCGTATTTTTACATTCAAAATAATACAAATAATCATTATGCAAGATTTCGTTCATCTGCACGTACATACTCAATATTCTCTTCTTGATGGTCAGGCCAGCGTAAAGGCCTTGGTGGATAAAGCTATGAAGAACGGCATGAAAGGAATAGCTGTCACCGATCATGGTAATATGTTCGGTATTAAGGAATTTACCAATTATGTTAATAAGAAAAATAGTGGTCCGAGAGAAAATATAAAGACTTTAAAGAAGAAGTTAGCCGATTTGGAATCCGCGGCTGTTGATGCTTCGGGTAATACCGTCGAAACTGCGAGTGAGATTGCTGCTTGTCGTTCTCAAATTATTGAACAGGAAGCCAAACTCTTCAAGCCCATTATCGGTTGTGAAATGTATGTGGCTCATCGTTCATTGGAATTGAAAGAAGGAAAGCCCGATCAGGGTGGATATCATTTGATAGTATTGGCAAAAAACGAGAAGGGATATCATAACTTGATTAAACTGGTATCTCATTCTTGGACGAAGGGTTTTTATATGCGCCCTCGTACTGATCGCAAGGAATTGGAAAAGTATCATGAGGGACTGATAGTCAGTTCCGCTTGTTTGGGTGGCGAAGTTCCGCGAAATATTACAACTGGTCATTATGAGGAGGCCGAAGCTGCTATCTGTTGGTTTAAGAATCTTTTCGGTGATGATTACTATTTGGAGCTTCAGCGTCATAGGGCAACTGTGCCACGGGCTAATCATGAAACTTATCCTTTGCAGGTTAATGTCAATAACTATATTATTGAGTATGCGAAGAAATATAATGTCAAGCTCATTTGTACTAATGATGTTCATTTTGTCAATGAAGATAATGCTGAGGCTCATGATCGTTTGATTTGCTTGAGTACAGGCAAAGATTTGGATGATCCTAAGCGCATGCTTTATTCTAAGCAAGAATGGATGAAGACTCGCGAAGAAATGAACGAGATATTTGCAGATGTGCCCGAGGCATTAAGTAATACCGTTGAAGTATTAAATAAAGTGGAATATTATTCCATTGATCATCCCCCCATTATGCCTACGTTTTCCATACCTGTTGATTTTGCAACAGAAGATGAATACAGGAAGAAATATACCGAAAAAGACTTGTATGATGAGTTTACGCAGGATGAAAGCGGTCATGTCGTAATGAGTAAGGAAGAAGGTGATGCTAAAGTCAAGAAGCTTGGCGGTTATGAAAAACTTTATCGTACCAAGTTGGAGGCCGATTATTTGAGCAAGTTGGCTTTCGACGGTGCCAAAAAAGTTTATGGAGATCCGTTGAGTAAAGATCTTACAGATCGGTTGATTTTTGAGCTTCATGTTATGAAGACTATGGGTTTTCCCGGCTACTTCCTTATAGTACAAGATTTCATCAATTCCGCCCGCAAAGAACTCGGCGTCTCTGTTGGCCCGGGGCGTGGCTCTGCAGCAGGTTCTGCCGTAGCTTATTGTTTGGGCATAACTAAAATTGACCCGATTCAGTATGATTTATTGTTTGAGCGCTTTCTGAATCCGGATCGTATCTCTTTGCCTGATATTGATGTGGACTTTGATGATGACGGTCGTGGCGAAGTGCTTCGTTGGGTAACAAATAAATACGGACAAGAAAAGGTTGCCCATATTATCACATACGGTACCATGGCTGCAAAAATGGTTATCAAGGATGTGGCCCGTGTAGAAAAATTGCCACTTTCCGAATCTGATCGGCTTGCTAAATTAGTGCCTGATCGTATTCCCGGCAAGAAAAAGGTTACTTTGCGGGATGCCATAGAATTTGTTCCTGAGTTGAAAGCTGCCTTAAATTCTCCCGACCCATTGGTGAGTGATACCTTGAAGTATGCTCAAATGCTCGAGGGTAATGTTCGCGGAACGGGTGTGCATGCTTGTGGTACGATTATATGCAGGGATGACATTACCGACTGGGTGCCGGTTAGTACTGCCGAGGATAAGGAAACAGGCGAAAAGATGCTCGTTACTCAATATGAGGGTTCGGTGATTGAAGATACAGGCCTCATAAAGATGGACTTTTTGGGATTGAAGACTTTGTCTATTATTAAGGAAGCCGTTGAGAATATTCATCAGAGCAAGGGCATTGATTTGGATATTGATCAGATATCCATGAGTGATCCGACAACTTATAAGCTTTATTGTGAAGGTCGTACCATTGGTACTTTCCAGTTTGAATCCGCCGGAATGCAAAAATACTTGCGCGAACTTCAGCCTTCTACTTTCGAAGACTTGATAGCCATGAATGCACTTTATCGTCCGGGTCCAATGGATTACATTCCTGATTTTATCGATCGTAAACTCGGTCGAAAGCCAATAGTCTATGATATTCCCGTTATGGAAAAATATCTTAAGGATACCTATGGCATTACAGTCTATCAGGAACAGGTCATGCTTCTTTCCCGCTTGTTGGCTGGATTTACTCGGGGTGAATCAGATACCCTACGTAAGGCAATGGGGAAGAAGTTGAAAGAAAAATTGGATCATCTGAAACCGAAATTCATAGAAGGCGGTAAGAAGAATGGTCATGATCCTAAGGTACTTGAAAAAATCTGGACTGATTGGGAAAAGTTTGCCTCCTATGCTTTTAATAAGTCTCATGCTACTTGTTATTCTTGGGTTGCTTATCAAACAGCCTATCTCAAAGCTAATTATCCTCCGGAATATATGGCTGCTGTAATGAGCCGAAGTTTGTCGAATATTACCGATATAACTAAATTGATGGATGAGTGTAAATCCATGGGCATACAAACTCTTGGACCTGATGTGAACGAAAGTAATTTGAAGTTCACCGTCAATCATGAAGGAAACATTCGTTTCGGGCTTGGTGCAGTGAAAGGTGTTGGTGAGGCTGCTGTAACAAGTATTGTTGATGAACGTAATGCTAACGGTCCATATAAAGGGATTTTTGATTTCGTAGAACGCGTTAATCTCAATGCATGCAACAAGAAGAATATAGAGTGTCTGGCTCTTTCAGGAGGATTTGATAGTTTTCCTGAAATGAGTCGTGAACAGTATTTTACTGTTAATAACAAAAGTGAATCATTTATTGAAATACTAGTACGTTTTGGTAATCGTTACCAAGCCGACAAGGCTGAGGCTACCAATTCCTTGTTTGGAGGTGCAAATATCGTAGATATAATGACACCGGAAATACCACAGGAATATGAGCATTGGAATCAGTTAGAACGTCTTAATAAGGAACGTGATCTTATCGGTATCTATCTTTCTGCGCATCCTCTTGATCAGTTTTCTATTATTCTTGAAAATGTTTGTAATACCCGAATGAAAGAAATGGAGAACAAAGAAGTATTGCAGGGACGTGAAATAACGATGGGTGGTATGGTGTCTAATCTGCGGCAAGGAGTCACCAAAAACGGTAATCCTTATGGTATTGTTAAGATTGAAGACTATTCTGGAGCGGCGGAATTTCCTTTCTTTGGCAGCGATTGGGTGACTTATAAAGGTTATTTGGATACCGGTACTTTTTTGTTTATCAAAGCTCGTTGTCAGCCAAAGAAGTGGAAACCTGAAGAGCTTGAAATAAAGATAACTTCTATTGATTTGTTGCCTGATGTGAAAGACAAACTTATAGATAAAATTACTATTACGGTATCTTTGGATCATTTGGATGAGGATGTTGTAGCTAATATTTCTTCGTATGCAAAGGATTCACCCGGCCAGACCAATTTGTTTTTTCGCGTTTATGACCAGGAAGCCAATATGTCAGTCGATTTGAAATCCCCTTCCATAAAACTTTCTGTAGGGAAAAAAATATTATCTTATATAAATGATACTCCAGGTCTTGCATATCAAATAAATTAATTATATTTGTATATTAAAATAATTTATTAAACATAAAAAAATCATGGCATTAGAAATTACAGATATTAATTATAAGGCTTATCTTGAAGGTGATAAACCTGTTGTGCTCGATTTTTGGGCACCTTGGTGTGGTCCATGTCGCGTGGTATCACCAATTATCGATAAATTGGCTGAGAAGTATGAAGGTAAGATCATTATTGGTAAATGCAATGTAGATGAAAATAATGATTTACCCGTAAAATATGGTGTGCGAAATATTCCGACAGTAGTATTCTTAAAAGGTGGTGTTGTTGTTGACAAACAAGTTGGCTCGGCTGCACAGTCCGTATTTGAGGATAAAATGAATAAGCTTTTGTAAAGATAATATTTACCCTTAAAATTAAAGTTATGGGATTGGAAGATGATTTTTCTCAAGAAGATATTGATGATGAAAAAACTGTTGAATTCATCAAAAACTACTTGCCTCAGGAATTAAAAGATAAATTTACTGACGATGAATTGTACTATTTTATTGATGTGATTAACGATTATTACACCGATAGTGGAGTACTTGATCAGCAACCCGATGCCGAAGGCTATGTAACGGTTGATTTGGAAGCTGTTGCCGATTTTATTGTCAAAGAAGCTAAGAAGGATAAAATTGGGAATTTTGAACCTGAAGATATTTTGTTTGTTGTTCAAGGTGAGATGGAGTACGGAAATTCTATAGACCAGGTTGATTGACTTTAATAAAGAGAACAATTAGTTCTTATCAATCTCACTGTCTATGAACAAAAAAATGAATGGGTGCCTGGATGATTAAGTCTTCCAAGCATCTTTTTGCTTTTTTATATTTAAGTCATCTCCCGAAGATGTATTTTTTTATCTATATTTGTGTTTTTAAAAAAAAGAGTTTATGGAAACAGAAAAAAAAGTTCAAAGATCAAAGATTGAATTTTATGTATCGCGTTCGTTTGGGGCGAAAGTGGATGCTTCTTTTAAATTTATTAAAGAGAATTGGAAAGTCTTGTTAAAGTTTACCGCATATCTGATGTTACCCATTTGCTTGATACAGGCATGGTGCTTAAATGGGCTGATAGGGAATTTGTTAGGCATAAGAGCGTTGAAAAATATTGACGACATGGCTGTTGTGCAAGGATTCGGCATCTCTTTAATTTTACGTTATGTCTTATTTATGCTTGTTATTATTGTAGGTTCTCTTTTGTTGGTTTCCATGATTTTTGCTCTGATAAAAACATATAATGAGCGTGATGAACGGTTAGTTGGTCTCAGGCTGAAAGATATCAAAATATTGTTGTTTCATAATTTAAAGCGGATGGTCATTTTGATGATTTTTTCTATTATTTTGGTTGCATTGGCAACTATTATTTTGGTGCTATTAATGAAACTTTCCTTGTTTACACTTATATTGACGTTACCTGTATTTGTGGCCTTTTCATTGCCATTGGTAATGCTGGTGCCTATTTATCTTATGGAGGACATTTCTATTTTCGCGGCTTTTAAAAGAACCTATAAATTGGGCTTTGCTACATGGGGAGGTTTGTTTTTAATGCTTCTTCTTATGAGTATTGTGGCCAATGTTTTGCAAGGCGTTGCTACGACTCCTTGGTACGTAGCCACAGCTGTGAAGTATTTTTTTATGATTAGTGATACTGGAAGTTCTACTTCGGTTTCGATGGGGTATAACCTGTTTCTCTATTTCCTGGGCCTTATTCAGGCGTTTTGTACCTATTTGTCTATGTTCTTTGTTTATATAGGGTTGGCTTATCAATACAGCCATGCTTCTATGTTAGTGAATAATAAAAAAGAAGAGGTACCAAACAGATTATGAAATTATTAAGAAAATTTATAGAGTGAGTAGAAAATGTCTTTTTATCTTTTCAAATGAATAAAAAGAATCAATGAAAATATTAGTAACAGGGGCTGCAGGTTTTATCGGTTCAAAGTTGGCTTACGATCTTGCCAAAAGAGGTGATGAGGTGGTCGGTATAGATAATATCAACGATTATTACGACAGTAATTTGAAATATGGCCGGCTGATGGAGTGTGGTATCTTTTCTCAAAGTAATCTATTTCAGAGTGGCCATTTCGTTAAAAGCACTGTCTTTTCGAATTATCGTTTTTTACGGATGGATCTAGAAGATTTGGGTGCTATGCAACTCTTGTTTGGTACCGAAAGGTTTGATAAAGTGGTAAATCTTGCTGCGCAAGCTGGAGTTCGTTATTCCATCAGTCATCCTTATAGTTATATGCAGAGTAATATTCAAGGTTTTATGAATGTGCTTGAGTGTTGCCGGTATAATAACATTAAACATCTCATTTATGCTTCTTCCAGTTCTATTTACGGATTAAATACCAAAGTGCCTTTTAATGAAGAAGACAAGGTAGACTCGCCTATAAGTCTTTATGCAGTCAGCAAAAAATCGAATGAACTGATGGCTCATGCCTATAGTAAACTCTATGGTATGTCTTGTACAGGATTACGCTATTTTACGGTTTATGGTCCATGGGGGCGTCCGGATATGGCGCCTATGCTTTTTGCCCGTGCTATCAGCATCGGTAAACCTATTAAAGTCTTTAACCATGGAGATATGTCGCGTGATTTTACCTACATAGATGATGTTATAGAGGGTACGATACGGGTGATAGACCAGTTGCCTGTGCCGGAACGTTGTGCACATGAAGTGCCCTCTGTTATTTATAATATCGGTTGTTCACATCCAGTGAAGTTAATGGATTTTATTCATGAGATTGAGTTGGCTATTGGCAAAACGGCCCAGAAGATATTTTTGCCTATGCAACCCGGTGATGTGTATAAGACGTATGCTGATACGTCGAAATTAGAAAAGGAAGTGGGTTACAAGCCGCATATATCTTTGCATGATGGTATTGTAGAATTTATGAAATGGTATCAATCGGACAAGAATCCGTTGATCTAATAATAAAAAACACGTTTTATTACCATGGAAACAGATTCATGGTAGTGTAACGTAGTTTTTTATGCGACAGCTTTTTTGGTGGCAAAGAAAAAGAAAGTAGCCATAAAGATAAGAATGATGCCAAGTATGCCGTAGAATATCCTGGCCCGCTTTCGATTCGTATTACGAAGCAGTGATTTTGCATTGCGTGATGAGAAAAACCATTCCCAGTTGGAAATAGCCGCCAGTAGTGATATGAAACCCGAAAGGGCAAAAATCCCTTGTACGATATAATGTTGTATCATCTCTTGATAGTAATCATAATTCTAGTGTGATGATGCGGCTTCCGTCGGCTTGTTCTTCTATTTTTACTTTTTTTGCATCTTCAGGTAGAAGTTCTTCTACTAGTTCGGGCCATTCAATAAGGCAGAGGGCACCGCTGTAAAAATAATCTTCATATCCCATATCGTAGACTTCGCTTAATTTTTTGATGCGGTAGAAGTCAAAATGATAAATCAGTTCGGCAGTTTTCTCGGAACGATATTCATTGACGATAGCAAACGTTGGTGATGTGATCATGTCTGTTACTCCCAACTCTTCACATAAGGCCTTGATGAAAGTCGTTTTTCCTGCACCCATTTTTCCGTAAAAAGCAAAGACGGCGTTATTATTCATAGCCTTGATAAATTCACGAGCCGCTTCGTGAATATCATTTAATGATTGAATTTTAATTTCCATAATAATGATATTTTATGACTTTATTTTCCTAAAAACATAAATTTTCCACAACTTGCATATAGCATAAATAAGTATGGAGACGAAAATAATGGAAGCTCCAGATGGTACTTCCCAACGGTAAGACAGAAATAGTCCACCCAGACAAGAGATGAATCCAATGCCGATGGATAGCCATATCATTGTTTTGAAATGGTAGGTGAACAAGTTGGCTGTTATCTGTGGTATGGTCAGTAGTGAGATGGCGAGCATAACCCCAACCATTCGAAG
>JALNVG010000065.1 GCA_023227685.1 Bacteroidaceae bacterium | reverse complement strand
GAATCAGCCCAGAAATACGGATATTATAGCAACGGGAATTTCTCTAATGATTCAACCGATGTATCATGGAGTAGCTTGCTGAGTAGTGGCAACTACACCTCCGAAGGGTTGAGCGTGTACGAAGGAGGCTTCACCTATCCCCACGGTGTCTACCGCCCCACAGAGACAAGCATCATGAATGAAAACACGAATGGTTTCAATGCCCCTTCGCGAATGGCCATCTATAAATATGTGAATCTATTGGGCAACAGAGGTGATTGGACATTCGATCTGAATAATTTCCTGACTTGGGACAAACAATTTTCATCAACAAGCAAATCATGCGCCACGCGATCTGTCCGATCCTCATCTTCTTTATGGAAACCTTTGCACTCACCGATCTTAGTACCGATAAATAAATAAAATATTCGAATTTTAAAAAAAAATATGTTACGAAACGTGTAGCTGTTTATATATTTTTTATGTATTTTTGCATCCCGAAATTAAACTAAAAAAAATTCATATGAAAACTACGCGTAATGTGATGGAAAAGGGTTTTGTATATTACCTGCTTTCTACTGTGGCTGTTGCTATACAGTTTTTTATGTATCTTATTTCCAGTTCACAAATCTCATTTATGGATATCGGAGGATGGATATTCTTCATCGGAGCATGTTTAGCTCATGCAGCCTTATTTACTCTGATACCCTATTTGATACTGTTTATGCCTGTTGCTTTGTCCGTCAGAAACAAGAGCTGGGCATTTAGAGCAATGTGCGTGGGCATGATTTTGTTAGAGACCTTCTGCCTGATCAACGGCGAGGTGTTCAGCCTTTATCACTTTCATATTAATGGCATTGTACTCAACATGGTATTTGGTACTGGATCCGCTCAGATTTTCGATTTTAATATAGTGCTTTATTTAAAAGTTTGTGGCATGATATTAGTCATTGCAGCTATTAATCTGGGCTTATTATGGTTGTCCGGCAAATGTGCTGCTCGCAAGAGGCGTCATAAATTATATGTACCGTATATCATATTGCTTGCTGCTCTTACGCTATTTACCAATGCATTTCATACCTATTCATTTGCAATAGGAAAGAGATCGGTGGTAAAAAGCGCTACTTTTTTGCCTTTCTATTTTCCGTTGACGGCCAATCATCTAATGGTGAAGCTTGGCATAGTTACCAATAAGCAATTGAATCAAGTAAACTTTTATCATGGAGGAGCTACAGACGTGAATTATCCCAAGCATCCCATTCAGGTGCTCAGCGATAAGAACAAACCGCCTCTTAACATTATTATACTTGCCATTGATTCATGGAATAAACGTACACTTACACCGGAATGCATGCCAAACACGTATGCTTTTGCACAACAATGCGAAAATTACACAAATCACTTAAGTAGCAGTAATGGTACCCGCGGTGGCCTTTTCGGTCTGTTTTACGGCATATCATCGTATTATTGGAAAGATTTCGATCTGGCATCCATCCATCCCGTACTTATCCATGAATTACTGAAGCAAGGGTATTATGTGCAAGCCTATCCCAGCGCCACACTGCTCAATCCTCCGTTTACAAAGAATATATTTCGCGAAGTCCCCAATTTGAATGTAGCGGGTAACGGAAATAATGCCTACGAACGCGATTGTGATATAACAAACCGGTTTCTCTCTGATTTGCAGAAATATGACGGTAAACGTCCTTTCTTCTCCTTTATCTTTTATGATATGGCACATGCCATTGCGGTACCCAAGGACAAACTTTACCACTTCCAACCCTCATGGACTTTTGCTGATTATACAAAGCTGAATAACGATATGGATACAACGCCATACTTTAATCTTTATCGTAACTGCACGGCAGAGGTAGACTCTTTGGCCGGAAAAATTTATCAGAGTCTGGAAGCCAAGGGACTATTGAAAAATACTGTCGTTATTATTACCGGCGACCATGCCCAAGAATTTAATGAGAATCATAAAAATTATTGGGGACACGGAAGTAATTATACGACAGCACAGATAAGCACACCGTTTTTATATTACTATCCGGACTGCAAACACCAAATTATCACTCATCGCACAACTCATTATGACGTGTCGGCCACTTTGTTGCATGACGTATTGGGGGTAACCAATCCGATATCAGATTATTCAATGGGGTTGCTTTTGCATAATCCTTCGCCACGAAACTGGCATATCGTAGGTAGCAAGTTGGATTTTGCTTTTATCATTGATCAGAACCGTATCATAGAGAAGAAAGGTGCCGGATACTTGGATATTTATGACGCCCACCTCAATCCATTAAAAAACTATAAGCTCAATGCTGTAGAATTGAATAAGGCCATAATAAAGCTAAATAGTTTTTACAAATAGAACATTGCACGAATAAATCAATATAGGGACTTTTATCTGGTTTATTAGGTAGAGGTGATTGAACACGCATCGATATTAGTACCGATTAATAAATAAATACTTCTTCATATATGAAAAATAATAATAACTTTGCTCTATAAAGTTTCCCTTCGGCCCGATAATCTAATAAAAAGGATATGATATGAATGATTTATTATCTTATACATTAACCGTATTTACGGGCTTTTTCGCAATAATGAACCCCATAGCCAATACTCCTATCTTTCTTGGACTGGTTGACAATGTAAAGCCGGAGCATCGGGCAAAGATAGCCAGAACCGCATGTCTTGTTGCCTTTATTATTGTAGTATCGTTTATTTTTCTGGGGAAATACATTTTCGAACTGTTTGACATCACCATACCCGCATTTAAAATAACCGGTGGAATTCTGGTCTTTTACGTAGGTTTCGAAATGCTGATGTCTAAAAAATCAAAAGTACAAAACGCCGATACCGCAGACGATGATAAAGGCATTGCCATTTCACCGTTGGCCATACCTATCCTTGCCGGTCCGGGAACAATTGTTACAGCAATGAATTTTGTTACAAAGGCCGAATATATACATATCGGTATCGTTATTGCCACATTTGCATTTATTATCCTTCTCACATACATAGCCTTTGTATTAAGTGAGCGAATCATGAAAATAATAGGACAGAACATGATTGACGTAATAGGAAAAATAATGGGGCTTATCATTGCCATTATCGGCACCGGAATGATACTGGAAGGCATTAAACTTTCATTCAATCTATAAACCCGATCATAAAAGAAAAGATTTTCGCTCTCCTGAAAAAAAGAGCGAAAGTCTTTTCTAAGACATAAAAAAGAATCCCTGATAATTGTACAGTCAAGTAATTTATTTATTGGGACTGAACTCTACATTTGCAACAATATTAACCTCATTACCAAGAAGAGCCTCAGCAAATTTTGGTCCGAGTGCAAAGTCCGATCTCTTAACTACTCCGGTAACTTTAAAACCGACAGTTTCTTTTTTATTCATCGGATTGACAACCGATCCGAAATATTCAACCGTCAAAGTAACAGGTTTGGTTATTCCATGCATGGTCAGATTTCCTGACAGCAAACCTTTCTTCGCATTGATTTTCTTTACCGATGTGCTTTTAAACGTCATTACAGGATATTTCTGTGCATCAAAAAAATCAGCCGAGCGCAAATGCGTATCACGAGAGTCCGAATTGGTGTTAATACTTGGCACTTTGGCTATCAACACTACTTTGGCATCCATATAATCAGCCTTGGTAGTGATCACTTTAACACTAAAATTGGCAAAACGTCCCTCAACCTCGGATATGGTGAGATGTTTTATTGTAAATCCCAAACGAGAATGGGCAGGATCATTTGTCCATATTTTTGATTGTGCATTGCTAAGTAATGACACCGTCAATATAGTCATTAATAAAAAATACTTTTTCATCTTTTCTATTTGTTAAATTTCTGTTCGAAAATACTATACTCTAAAAAACATTCAAATCGTAAATATATAAAAATGATAAACAATCTACTTATAAGATTCTTGATAGATAGCCACACAATCCTCATCACTGAGTTGAGCCCGGTCGCATGCAAATAATCGGCCCATGGTCTCTTTTGCGTTAGCCGTAAACTGTTCAAACTCATCGGGAGTGATTTCAAAATCGGACATCTTCAAATCGGCCACGCCGCAAGCTTCCTGAAGCTTAACAAGTTCGGTGATGAAATCCATCGGCTTTGAAGCATCCTTCTTTCCTAAAGCTTGTGCCAAGCGAATGAAACGGTCGTCGCACACATGCTTGTTGATGAAGTAAGAAAAATAAGCTTTGCTGAGCATGATCAAACCGGCTCCATGAGTGAGATTCTGATGATAGGCGGACATCGCATGTTCCAGAGAATGTTCGCTCGTACAGGAGCTTATCGTCATTACGGCTCCCGAGAGATTGTTAGAAAAAGCCACATGCTCTCTGGCCTCCATATCGTTACCGTCTTTTACGGCACGAACAAGATACTTACCAATATTCTCAATCGAAGTGAGCGCATACATATCCCCCATCAGATTGGCCTGATTCGATACATAACATTCCACGCTATGGAACAAAGCATCAAATCCCTGATAAGCGGTTAACTTAGGCGGAACGCTCTTCATCAGCTCCGGATCAACAATAGCGATTCGGGGGAACATCTCATCGGAACCACCGAAACCGATCTTCTCGTGAGTCTCCTCATTGGTTATTACGCCCCACTGGTCGACCTCCGATCCCGTTCCGGCCGTTGTAGTAATGGCAACGATGGGAAGCGGTACGTTTTTCATCGGCAGACCTTTGCCTGTTCCTGCAGAAACATAATCCCATAAATCTCCGTCGTTCGTAGCCATGACTGCAATAGCTTTGGAAGCATCCATGCAACTGCCGCCACCCAAAGCGACAACAAAATCGCAACCTGATTCCCGAGCCAGAGCTCCACCTGCCATTATTGTTGATTTCAGCGGATTGGGTTCTACTTTATCAAACAAGACAGTATACACACCCGCCATTTGCAATTGCTCCTGCGTACGTTTCAAGTAGCCGTTAGCTTTTGTTGATTTTCCGTTAGAGATAATGAGCAAAGCCTTCTTGCCGGGCAATTTATGATTATGCAGATTATTCAGTTCTCCTGCGCCAAAGAATATCTTGGTGGGAACGTACATATAATAATTTTTCATTCTTTTATATTTTAGTTTTTTACATCATTCGATGGCTTCGCAACTGCCGAATTGCAATGATCCGACACGTTTGAGTACCGATACGAAGGTAAGCATATAAAATTAAATATCCAAACAAAAGAAAACAAATTCTATTGTCCGCAATTATTATTAAATATTATTAAAAGAATGCAAATACATTCTAAATCAGTCACTTTCTGATTACCATACTCTTTTTATTACGATATTTGAGGAGGATCATTTTGTTTAATGATAAATCAACTAAAAACAGAAGAATATGCAAAAAGACATAAAGCCGAGCTGTGTAGACTGCGGCACACAAAATTGTAAATATAAAGACCGTACTTACCCCAAATTCTGCCTCACCACAAACTTGAAGCAGGAAGATCTGGATTGGGCACTTGAACGCTACGGGGTGGAACGCAATCACGACATCATGGTGGCCAGTGCCGAAGTGGAATATGAGGGATATTGCCAATGGACACGCGTGGAAGAAATCATGCAATTTGCCCGTAAGATTAATGCTCATAAGATCGGTATTGCCAACTGTATCGGACTCATCAATGAGGCACGCATCTTTGCCCATATCCTGCGGGCTAATGATTTTGAGGCCTACTCCGTAATTTGCAAAGTGGCAGGAAAAGAAAAGTCTTCCATCGGGATCCCAAAAGAGTGCGAAAAGATTGGTGCCGCCATGTGCAACCCCATACTTCAGGCACGTCTGCTGAACGAGGCACATACGGATTTGAATGTAGTAATCGGCCTTTGCGTGGGACATGATAGTCTGTTCTACAAATATTCCGAGGCCTATGTTACCACACTGGTCACCAAGGACCGTGTGACAGGAAATAATCCGGCAGCTGCTCTTTACACAGCCAATTCATATTATAAAAAGAAATTTGGGTTGAACGACAAATAGGAGAAATATAAACAAAACAAGCATAATAAAAAGAGATTCACAAGGATAGAAAGAGGGGTAGGTATGTTGGTATGGTTCAGGGGTTATATATATATATAATTCCCCTGAACCATACCAACATACCCACCCCCTTAAAATCTTTTTCAAACAAAGGAAAACAAAGATAAAATTTGATTACATACAATTCATATCTGTCGAAACATTGATTCATAGCCATGATGATCAATCTCGACCACCGTATTGGCTCCGGGCACAACAAGAGTTAGTGTGATAAGAACAGAAGATATGCAGAGATCTCCTGTTTTTGTCACACTAACTCTTGTTGTAAATTCATGGCGAAGGCTTATCGGTAATTTTCCTCCTAAGGCACTAATAGTAAGCTATAACGAGAGCTCCACAGCTTAACGTTTTTTAAACTATAATTCTGCTAACGGATATATAATATAAACTTTAAATTATATCTTTGCGAAAACAAATTTGAAAGGAGGGAAAATTGATAAACAGCATTGTTAGCATAGAAGATTTTGAGCAAATATCGCCAATTTTCAAAGGTGACAAAGGACATAAACTAGCCAAACATGTCATGCACCTTTTTGCTTTGGATAAGATTAATGATCTGTATAACCGCTCATCGATATACAACGGTCATGAATTTGCCAAAAGCCTTTTAAAAGATTTGAAAGTCAGTTACAAGATCGGCAATGCTGAACGATTGGTTGCACTTCCGAAGGGATCATTCATCACGATATCCAACCATCCGTATGGCGGACTGGACGGTATAATGTTAATCGATTTGATGGTCGGTATACGGCCGGATTATAAATTGATGGCAAATCAAATATTGTCCCTCATAAAAACCTTAAATGAAAATTTCATTCCTGTCCAACCCAAAATAAAAAATGAAAAAGACATAAAAGCCGTCAATATCAATGGCATAAGAGAAACCCTGATGCATCTGCATCAAGGACATCCCGTCGGTTTCTTTCCGGCAGGCGCCGTCTCTGATTTCAGTATAAAAAAGGGATGCGTCAGAGATCGTGAATGGCAGAAGAATATTATAAAAATCATCAAACTTGCCAAAGTTCCGGTATTACCGATCCGCTTTTTTGATAGTAATTCTCCTCTTTTTTATTTTCTGGGACTCATAAATTGGAGGATCCGACTCACAAGAATGCCTTACGAGGTTTTAAATAAAAGCAAGAAAGGCCAAAGAATCGGGATAGGAAAAATAATATCCGTCAAAGAACAGGAAAAATATAATGACCCCGATTCGTTCAATCACTTTTTAAGAAATTCAATATACAGTATGCCTGTACCTAAATCCTTTGTTCCAATAGATGAACAAGAATGGCACAAAATGAATTTGCTACGTAATTCCTATCAGTCAGACTCATAATCCACACAAGCCCTACTCTCTTTCACGCCGGCCAAAAGGGCGCCGGCCTTCAGATGCTCCGGATGCTTGGAATAGAACTTCACATCATCAAGAGTATTGAAATCACTGTTCAGCGCGATACTCCATTTCTCCTCCGGATTGATATTCAATCCGACTTCAATCTTCCTGATAACCGGTATCTTGCTCGGCAGGGCCTCAATGGCCAACTTGAATTGTTTCATCGCCGCAAGCTTTTCGGATGCGGATACATCATCACGCAATTTAAATAACACAATATGTTTTACCATCTTATTAATTTTTTTTATAAATTATCTCTTATTTCAAATAATAATCTTTAGTCAACGCCTCATATTTCGTGCTGTAATGATGAAAATTATCTTCCATAAACATCGTTTCCTGTTGGCAATGCTGCAACTGTCGGGTGAAAGTGATCAGTGTCCGTTTGGGCTTTTTACCCTGTTTCGTAACCACAAGAAGCTGACGGACGGGATATAAATCATTAAGCGCCGCTATCTCCTCCACCCTGTCGGATACCTCGGCAGGAATAATGAGCGTAAAAGCGCCCTCTTCAGTAAGCAATGACGACGTTTGTTTGAACAAATTCTCGTAAGTGAGCAAATGATTATGGCGGGCCAGATCACGTTGTTTGTCGGGACATTGCAAACCATCTGCAAAATACGGCGGATTGGATACGATAAGATCATATCGATAATCACGATGAAAAGTATTAAAATCACCTGCGATGACAGACAATCGCGCATTCCATGGCGAACGCTGGAAATTATCACGAGCCTGCTCTGCCGCTGCCGAATCCACTTCCACAGCATCTATCGGCACATCGACCCCGGTTCTTTGGGCAAGCATCAAAGCCACAAGCCCCGTGCCGGTACCCACATCGAGTATCCTCCGCACTCCGTCAACAGGAGTCCAGGCACCCAACAATACACCATCGGTGCCCACCTTCATCGCACAGCGGTCTTGATAAACAGTGAACTGCTTAAACCGAAAAAAAAAATTGGACATATATTTCCTACTTTAAGTGATAATATCTGCACCCTTCGACCATAAAGCCACAAATTTATAAAATAATTCAGAATTCCGTTTGATCAGTTCTACTTTTTTTGGCATGGTTTTTGTCTTTTTGTGATAATATTTACCTATTATTAATTAGAATCTATTACCTTTGCACACGTTTTGCAAAATAGAATTGAAATTAGAACAAGACACAATGAAGGATATGTATTTTATAGACGAAGAAGACAGCAACAACGATACCAACACTCTTTCTCTGATTGCAGACATCGAACCGGGAGGAATAGAGGAAATAAATAATAAAATTCCCAAAATCAAAGCCGAAGATTCTGTTCCTATACTGCCGTTGCGTAATATGATATTGTTTCCAAGCGTATTCATGCCGGTAACAGTAGGAAGAAAGTCGTCATTGCGATTGGTCAAAGATGCCGAAAAAAGCCGCGGATTAATCGCTGTGGTTTGTCAGAAGTCGCCCCAAACGGAAGATCCCGATTTTGAGGACTTAGAAACCGTAGGCACTCTGGCACAAGTCATACGCTCATTAAAAATGCCCGACAATACCACAACCATCGTGTTGCAGGGTATCCGCCGAATAGAACTTTTGAACATCAAAGAAAGCTCACCATACCTGAAGGGACAAATCAAAATATTGGATGATATCATCCCCGATAAGAACGATAAAGAATTTCAAGTTCTTATGGAGAGCTGCAAGGAACTGACCATACGTTACATCAAGGCAACCGAGCCCACAAATCAGGGATCAACGTTTGCCATCAACAATATTAGCGGCCAATCATCACTAACGGATTATATCTGCACCAACTTGCCTTTCAAAAAGGCTGACAAGATAGCCCTGCTCAATATCTCATCACTGAAAGACCGTACGTACCACTTGATGGAGATTCTGAACAAAGAAGTGCAATTGTCCGAAATCAAGGCGTCCATACAAATGCGCGCCCAAGAAGACATCAGCCAGCAGCAAAAGGAATATTTCCTGCAACAGCAAATCAAAACCATTCAGGATGAATTGGGCGGAAACGTGCAAGATCAAGACTTGGAGGAGATGAGAAGCAAGGCGAAAAAGATGAAATGGAATGACGAGCAACGGACCCTCTTCGATAAAGAACTGACAAAGCTCGAAAGAACTCATCCGCAATCACCCGATTACAGTCTGCAACTGAATTACATGCAGACCATACTCTCGCTGCCATGGGGAATATACACCAAGGATAATCTGAATCTGAACAATGCTGAAAAGACCCTGAATAAAGACCATTACGGTCTGACCAAGGTGAAAGAGCGCATCTTGGAACACCTGGCTGTACTAAAGCTGAAAAACGATATGAAATCGCCCATTATCTGTCTTTACGGACCTCCGGGAGTAGGTAAAACCTCTCTTGGAAAATCCATAGCGGCAGCCTTGAAGCGGAAATATATACGCATGTCACTTGGTGGTGTGCATGATGAGGCCGAGATTCGCGGTCACCGGAAAACATATATCGGTGCTATGCCCGGACGTATCGTCAAAAGCCTTATCAAAGCGGGATCTTCAAATCCGGTGTTCATACTCGATGAGATAGATAAAGTGAGCGCAGACAGTCAGGGTGACCCGTCATCTGCTTTGCTTGAAGTACTCGATCCGGAACAGAATTCCACTTTCCATGATAATTATCTGGATATGGATTTCGACCTGTCGAAGATTCTGTTCATTGCTACGGCAAATAACCTAAGCACCATTCCCGAAGCACTGCTCGACCGTATGGAACTGATTGAAGTGAGCGGATATATCACCGAAGAAAAAATTGAGATTGCCCGCCGTCATCTGATTCCTAAAGAATTGCTGGCCAACGGTATGAATAAATCCGAAGTGAAATTCACCAAGCAGGCTCTCGAAAAAATCATCGAATCGTATACGCGTGAAAGCGGTGTGCGTGAACTGGAAAAGAAAATCAGCAAGGTGATGCGTAAGGTCGCCCTCAAATATGCCAAAGACGGTATTTTGCCTTTGCATGACATCAAACCCGATGAATTGCACGAATATCTGGGCTCGGAAGAATATTCAAGAGACAAGTATCAGGGCAATGATTATGCAGGCGTAGTGACGGGACTGGCTTGGACATCCGTTGGCGGCGAAATTCTATTTATCGAGACCAGCCTGAGCCGCGGCAAGGGCGGACATCTCACCCTGACCGGAAATCTGGGCGAGGTGATGAAGGAATCTGCCATTCTCGCACTCGAATATCTGAAGGCTCATACCTCATTGCTGAATATTAACGAAGAAATCTTTGAAAACTGGAACATCCATCTCCACGTTCCCGAAGGTGCGATTCCCAAAGACGGACCGTCAGCGGGTATCACCATGGCCACTTCACTGGCTTCCGCACTTACTCAACGCAAGGTTAAACCGAACCTGGCCATGACGGGTGAAATCACACTGCGAGGCAAAGTTCTTCCGGTTGGTGGCATTAAAGAAAAAATATTAGCTGCCAAAAGGGCAGGGATCAAAGACATTGTTATCAGCTCCGAAAATAAAAAAGATATTGAAGAGATTGATTTTATATATATCAAGGGACTGACTTTCCACTATGTGGATAACATCAAGCAAGTACTCAACTTTGCATTAATGGATGAGATGGTGAGCAATCCCATTGATTTCACCGTTAAGAAAGAAAAGACAACAGACAAGAACGACGATAAGAAAGAATGAATTTCGAACTGCAACATACCGATGACAAAAGTAATGCTCGTGCCGGACTTATAACCACGGACCACGGAAAGATCGAGACACCTATTTTCATGCCTGTAGGCACGGTGGGAACTGTCAAAGCTGTTCCACTGACGATGTTGAAAGATGATGTCAAGGCACAGATCATTCTGGGCAATACTTATCATCTCTATCTCCGTCCGGGGCTTGATGTTATCGAACAGGCCGGTGGTCTGCACCGGTTCAACGGCTTTGACCGCCCGATGCTTACCGATAGCGGAGGCTTTCAAGTATTCTCTCTGTCGGGCATACGCAAATTGAAAGCCGAAGGTGTGGAATTTCGTTCACACATCGACGGGAGCAAGCATTTCTTCAGTCCGGAGCGGGTAATGGATATCGAACGCAGCATCGGTGCGGATATCATCATGGCTTTTGACGAATGTGCACCTGGCACCTCAGACTATGAGTATGCCAGCAAGTCGATGGAGCTTACCCACGGGTGGCTCGACAGATGCATCAAGCGTTTTAACGAGACGGAACCGAAATACGGTTATCAACAATCACTCTTCCCT
>JALNVG010000064.1 GCA_023227685.1 Bacteroidaceae bacterium | reverse complement strand
AGGCGCAGTGCCTCCCGATTGGTTTGATAGACATTTCCTTTTTCGTCTATGACAATGATGCCCGTATCCACCGAATTGATAATCAGCTCATAGTATTTTTCGCGTTGCTGTGCATCCCTGCGTGCCTGAAGAAGAATTTGTGTGATACGGTTGAGTGATTCGTTGACCAATAGATCATCCGATGAGGTGTGTTCCGTTGCGTATTTGAATGCATAGTCGGCATTGTCGATAGCATCGAACATGAAGGCTATCTTTTTCACATTACGCCGATAGAGGGCATAAAGAGCATGAAGCATATACACCCACAGGCCTGTCGCAAAGATAAGATACACCCATTGCTTATAGATGACCGTCAGCACCATGACTGCCGTCAGCACCGCCCATCCCGTGAGATAAATGATGATGTGCAGTGAACCTCCTATCTTGCGAATATTTATCATAGGCCGTATCGTTTTATTTTATTGTATAAGGTCTGTCTGGATATGCCCAGTTGTGAGGCTACCATCGAGAGGTTGCCGTTTTGTTTTTCAATGGTATTTTTGATGAGCTGGTATTCCATTTCTTCCAAGGTGGTGACCTCGTTCAGGGGCTTTTCTTGTTTGCTTTGAGGACGACAATCGATGTCATCGGCGTTAATCAGGCGACTTTCGCCCATGATGACGGTCTTTTCGATGACATGTTCCAGTTCCCGTATATTTCCATACCATGGTTGTGTCTTTAGCTTTTCTTGTGCGTCGGGTTGCAGTGTAAAATGCGGCTTGTTATAAAGATCCGCATATTTGCTTAAAAAGATATCGGCCAGCGGAACGATGTCTTCACTGCGTTGGCGCAAAGCGGGTAGTTTTACTTGGATGGTATTGATGCGGTATAGCAAGTCTTCACGAAACAATTCTTTGTTTACCATCTCTTCCAGATTGCGATTGGTCGCACAAATCAATCGTATATTGATCGGTATGGGTGTATTACTTCCTACCCGTACGATGCTTCTTCGCTGCAATACGGTCAGGAGTTTGGCTTGCAGATGGTACGAAAGGTTTCCTATTTCGTCCAAGAAGAGCGTTCCGTTTTCGGCAATTTCGAATTTTCCCGCACGATCGGTCTGCGCATCGGTGAAGGCTCCTTTGACGTGTCCGAATAATTCGCTTTCAAATAAGGTCTCGGTAATTGCTCCCATATCAACCGGTACCATCGGTCCTTTCTTGTGCCGTGGCGACAAGCGGTGTATCTCATTGGCTAATAGTTCTTTGCCTGTACCATTCTCTCCGGTAATAAGGATGTTGGCATCCGTGCATGATACTTTTTCTATCATTGTGCGCAATTGCTGCATTTCGTAGCTTTTGCCCCAAAACATCTGACAAGTATCTTCTTCTTCAGTTTCTTTTTTCTTCTCTTTCTTTCCCGAAGAATGCGGTCCCTGTCTATAGGCGGCCTGAAGCGTATCAATCATTTTAGCATTATTCCAAGGCTTGACGATAAAGTCGGTTGCCCCTTCCTTGATGCCGCTTACCGCCAAATCAATGTCGGCATAAGCGGTGAACAGGACTACTTGCATGTCCGGACGAATTTTTTTTATCTCCCGCAACCAAAATAATCCTTCGTTCCCGCTGTTGATACCGCTGCTGAAGTTCATATCGAGCAAAACCACATCCACCTTTTTTGTATGAAGTGTTGTTGGTATCTGGTTCGGATTATTCAGGGTGAGTATTTCCTTAAATGTATTCTCCAATAACATTCGTACGGCTGTTAAGATACTGCGATTATCGTCTACTATTAATATTGTTCCTTGTTTTGCCATTTCTTTTCGTTCTCTGTCATTCTGTAATAATGAGGCAAAAATAGGATATTTCTTTTTCTTTTCCTAACGGATGTCTAAATATTGGACGGAAAAAAGAAAAGAAATTCGTTTGTCCAATTATTGGGCACCGCTGTCTAATATTTAGACACTTGTGGAGATTTGATATTTATCTAATTGATAGATATACAATGCGTTATGTTTTTGGCACGCACCTTGCCATTAGAATAGTGAGGAAAATAAAATAAAATTGATGAATACGAGTAGAATTTTTAATATGGTTGTTTTGAGTCTGACGGTTGCGGTTGCTTCGTCGCAGGAGAAAACTCCTTTATGGACTATGGATCATTGCATGCGTTATGCCTTGGTGCATAGTACCGATGTGAAAAAGAAACAGTATCAGTCGTCAACGTACAAGGCTAAGTATCAGTCTGCTGTTGCTTCTTTCTTCCCAACTGTTGCTGCTGGTGTAGGCGGACAGTATAATTGGGGGCGTAGTATTGACCCGGAGACGAATATATATAATACCGTCACGACGTTTAATAACTATTATGAACTATACAGTTCTCTCAGTTTGTTTGACGGCGGACAGACCATCAATCTTTGGAAGCAGGCAAAAATCAACCGTCAGCAGGGGCTCAATGATACCCAGAAAGCCAAAGATGATAAAGCCATCGAAGTGATGCAAGCTTTTGTGGATGTGGTTTATGATGAGGGTTGTATTAAATTAGCTACGGATAAGTTGGCCGACAGCCGGCTATTGCTGCATAAAACAGTGCGTCAGAAAGAACTCGGTGTCAAGGGAATGCCTGACGTGGCAGAGATAAGGGCGCAAGAGGCCGAAGATGATTACAACCTGACTCATCAGCAAAATCTATACAATACGGCATTATTGAAATTGAAATCGGCAATGAATTTTGCTACCTCGGATACCTTGGCGGTAGATACTTTATTGCAACATCTCACTCCTGTCTTACGGGTTGAGGATGCAGATCATATATATAATTATGCTTCAGTCAATAATCCCGCCGCACGTGCGGCCATTTTAAATGTAGAAAATTATCGATTACAATATAATATAAATAAGGGGAAGTTGTTGCCGTCTATCTCTCTCTCGGCGGGTGTTACCTCAAATTATTACCGGAATTTTTCGAGTGGCACCAACACACTTCCTTTTAATTCTCAGTTAAAAAACAATATAGGCGAATATGTAGCTGCAACAATCAAGATTCCGATTTTCGATCATACTTCGCGAAGTGATGTGCGAACGGCGGGCAACAGTGTGAAGATAGCTCTTCTTGAAAAGGATGAAACCTTGAGAACGTTGCAATCAGATATCCTGCAGGCGTTAATGGACCGTAACGGATACGTCAAGGAAATTCTTCAGATGCAAAACAAAGTTGATGCCGACGCCTGGGCTTACCATGTGGCAAAGCGGAAATTCGAAGAGGGCATGTTGAATGCCATCGATATGCATACCAGTGCCAATACATTGTTGCAATCACGCATAACATTGTTGCAGAAGCGTATGCTTTATCTCATGAAAGATCGTTTGGTGGATTATTATAATGGATATAGTTTGATTAAGGATAATAAATAAAAAGCATAATGGATATAAAACTTGAAAAGAAGAAAGGTGTTCCCCGTAAATATATTCCTTATATAGTAGGAGGATGTTTGGCCCTTGTCGTATTACTCTGGTTAGCTTTTGGAAACTTCTCCAACACCTTGAAGGTGGAAAAGAGGGGATTGAGTATCGGAGATGTCAAAAAGGAACAGTTTAATGATTATGTACGTCTGGACGGACAGGTGGAACCGATCAGCGTGGTACAGTTAAGTCCCGAAGAGGGTGGTATCGTGATAGAGAAAGTGGTTGATGAAGGCGCTCAGGTTAAAAAAGGAGATGTCTTGGTACGATTGAGAAACTCCAATCTTGACTTGCAAATATTAAATGCCGAATCTGAATTGGCCGAGAAGCAAAATCTATTGCGAAATACCCAAATCAGTATGGAACAGGATCGGTTGACCAATAAGAATGAAAAGATTCAGCTCGATCAGGATGTTATTCGTAAGCACAGAGTTTATCAGCAACAGGAGAAATTGCATGAGGAACAATTGAATTCACGTGAAGATTATTTGGAAGCAAAAGAAGATAATGAACTGGCACAGAAAAAACATAAACTGATTATACAACGGTTACTCCAAGATAGCATATATCGCTTGACACAGGTCAACCAGATGGAAGAGAACTTAGCCAATATGCGTAAGAATGTATTACTGGTGCGCAAGCGTAAAGAGCATTTGAATGTGTGCAGTCAGATAGACGGTGAGGTGGGTTTGCTTGATGTGGAACTTGGACAGAATATTAATTCGGGCCAGATGATCGGACAAATCAACGATATGAGTGATTATAAAGTGGAAGTGATGATAGATGAACATTATATCGATCGTGTTCGTGCGGGATTATCCGCAACTTTTGAGCGCGAAGGTAAGCAGTACGGATTGCGTGTCCGCAAAGTTTATCCCGAAGTTCGTGATGGAAAATTCCGAATCGATTTTGTTTTCACCGGAAAACGTCCGAACAATATACGTAGCGGACAAACTTATTATATCGATTTACAACTCGGACAGTCGGAGCCGGCCATCATTATTCCGAAAGGAACATTCTTTTCTGTAACAGGTGGTAATTGGATATTCGTACTTGACAAGGATGGTAAACATGCCTATCGTCGCAAAATCCGTATCGGACGTCAAAACCCCGAATATTATGAGGTATTGGAAGGCTTGGAACCGGGCGAGAAAGTAATTGTGAGTGGTTACGAAGCTTATAAAGATAATGATATTTTGGTATTGGAATAAGAATAAAATAAATTGATACAGATGAATAAAATATTTCATTTTAAGTCGTACTTTAAATTCTTGAGTAGAAATAAGGCGTATACGATAATCGAGGTATTCGGATTATCCGTTAGTTTGATGTTCATTATTCTTATTGGCATATATACGCAACAAGAATTTAGTGTGGATAAAATGCATAGCAAAGCCGAGCGTATCTATGCACTCGGCCGGTCCGAAAATGGAGAAGAGTCTATCGGTAGTCATCACGCCATACAGCCGAGGCTGTTGAGCCGTTATCCCCAGATAGAAGCTACTTGTGCTATTAATAAGCAAAAATCAAAAGTAAGTTTGCCTACCGGAGAGAAGTTGAGTGCTACTTTTCTCTTTGTGGATTCGACTTTTTATAAATTGTTCGATTTTAAATTGTTGGAAGGAGATCGTAATACTGTTCTCAATGCTCCCAACAGTGCAGTGATAACTGAGGATTTTGCCCGCAAATTATTCGGAAACATTGATCCTGTGGGCAAAAATATAAAATGGAGGGATTCTATTAATTTTGTAGTAACCGGTGTGGCTGAAGAGATGAAGAATTCTTGTATCAGGGATATAGATATATTGGTGCGATTTGAAAATTTGAAATATATTAGTAACGAATTTATCAGTCCCGATATGAGTAATGCCGTCGGATCGGATGTCTTTATCCTTGCCCGTCCGAATACCGACTTGCTATCTAAGACGGAAGATATGAAGAGCTATTTCAAGACTTTCTTCTGGCTTTATCAATTGAAAGATATGGATGAAGGAGTTAATCTCACTCCTTTGAATAAATTATACTTTTCTTCACGTGAGAGTGATAGTGGAAATACCGACCGTGGAGATAAGAAGCTGGTAGATATTCTTTTTGCAGTCGGGTTGGTGATTTTATTATTTTCCATGATGAATTATATTAATCTGACCGTTGCCCAAGCAGGATTCCGTGCCAAGGAAATGGCTACCAGAAGATTATTAGGAAGTTTTAGGAAAGAAATCATGCTGCGATTAATTTTAGAGAGTATTCTGTTATGTGTCATATCATTGGCGGTGGGACTTCTGTTGGCTTTTGTTTTTGCGCCCTATGCTGATCATTTACTTCATACGACGTTGTACATGGGCAGCGTATTTATGCCTGGCAATTTGTTGATAATTCTTCTTCTTGTTTTTGTGATAGGATCAGTTGCAGGTATAATGCCGGCAATCGTTTTATCGGCGGCAAAACCGATAGAAGTTGTGCGTGGAACTTTTCGTCGTAAGACCAAGATGGTGTTCAGTAAAATCTTTATTACTTTTCAGAATGCGATAACAATTGTTATGATAGCTGTATCCATTACGATGATTTGTCAAATACGTCATTTGATCAATGCACCATTAGGATATAATAAAGAAAATATTATTACGATAAATAATCTCGGTGACAGTACGAAAGTAAGAACATTTATCAACGAGTTGAGGCAACAAGCGTGTGTTAAGGATGTTTCAGCAACACAAGGTACTCCTTTTAATCGTGGTAATAATAATACAATGACCTATCAGGGAAAGACTATTAGTTTTCAGGTATTTAGGGCCGATTCTTCTTTTATGAGTATCTATGGTTTGAAATTAATACGCAACAATCATCTTGATGATGAAAATGGAGTATATGTCAATAAGCAGGCTCTTACAGAGATGGGATTGAATATGGATGCCGAAAGCATCATGCTTTATGATAAACCTTATCCTATTCGTGGTATTGTGCGAAATTTTCATTTGGGGGATATTACTACAAAAGAACATCCTGTTATGATCAGCATCAAAAAAGAAATAAGTTGGCCTTGGGCTTTTGTCATTCAGGTGACCGGTAATCCTGTGGAAGCTTACCAGCAAGTACAAAAAGTCTATAAAGAGGTGTATGATGAAACATTGACCGAAGACAATCCTTATACAGATCAAAAAATAGAAAATAATTTCGAGAGCCAAATTCGTGTTTCGAAGATTATAATGCTCTTTGCCGCAATAGCAATTTTGATTTCATTATTGGGGTTGCTGGCCATGAGTACTTATTTTATCCAACAGCATGGTCGGGAAATAGCAGTTCGCAAGGTCTTCGGAAGTAGTAGCCGTGAGATATGGATTAAACTGATACGTACGTTCTTGAGTTATGTCGTCATAGCTTTTGTTGTTGCTGTGCCTGTTATCTATTATTTCATGAATGATTGGTTGTCTTCATATAGCTATCGTATTCACTTGAGCCCATGGATATTTATTGTGTCCGGATTGTTCTGTTTGATCGTTTCCTTTGTCACAGTGTTTATCCAGAGCTATCATGCAGCTAATGTTAATCCGGTAGAGAGTATAAAAAATAATTAATTTGCGAGAATATGAAAATCTTCACTAATTTTAAAAATGCTATTCGTAATTTGGGTAACCCCGGGCAGCATAATGTCGTTAAGATCATTTGCTTGGGAGTGGGACTTGCTGTCGGTTCCATATTGATTGCCAAAGCTTATTTCGAACAAAGCTATGATACGTTTTTCCCAAAGTCGGACAGAACTTATATAATTAATGAAACTGTTATTAAAGATGGCGAATTTAAGGAATTTCCGCAAACCAGCGGAGCTGTGGCACCTGGTGTGAAACGTTATGTTCCTCAAGTGGAAGCTGCAACGCGTTATACGTTTGCTGCAGCAAATTGTGCCTGCGAAACGCAAGATAGAAAGACGGTTTCGGGCAACATTGCTTTGGCCGACAGCTGTTTCTTTGATGTCTTTTATCGTCCTATCTTGCAAGGTAATCCCTCAGATGTGCTTTCACGCCCCAATTATTGTATGGTCAATCGTCGTTTTGCCGAGGCGATAGGTGGCAATGTGGTCGGGCTTAAACTGATATTGAAAGACTTTGGCCATTTTGAAGTAACCATAGGAGGCGTATACGAGGATATCCCGAGAAATTCGTATCTCAGTTCGATTAATGTGATTATGTCTATGTCGACAATGGGTAAACTCCGGTATGATGGTACAAAAAACTGGGTAGGCAACGATCGTTATAAATCGTTTATTCGTTTGTCTCCCGGCTGTACGATTAACGATATTCGTTCGCAGGTGGAGAAAATGCGTAAGGAGAATCTTCCTCTGGAGGAATTGAAGAAGGCGGGTCTTGAGATGAATTATTCATTTACACCGCTCACCAGTGTCCATACTTCCGATGCTACGGTAAAGAAAATGATATGGATTCTTTCGCTGTTGGCTTTTGTTCTTATCTTTTCGGCCGTGATGAATTATTTGCTTGTTGTAATGGGCAATATGGTAAGGAGAGGGAAGGAGATGGCAGTACGCAAATGTTATGGTGCCGAAGGGCGAAACATTCACGGCATCATATTCATGGAGACGCTTGTACATTTAATTCTTTCCATACTGCTGGCGGCAGTACTGATATTTGTCTGCAAGGGAACGATAGAAAACATCTTGGATGCTTCAATCACAGCACTTCTTTTCAATAAGGGAAGTTGGATCTTGGTTGTTGTCTGTCTGCTTATCTTATTAACCGGAGGACTGATACCCGGATGGCTTTATTCGTCTGTGCCTGTGGCGTCGGCATTCCGGGGATATAAAGAAACGCGCCGTCGTTGGAAATTGCTATTGCTTTCTGTTCAGTTTATTGCTGCGGGTTTTTTGGTCAGCTTACTCTTTGTAATCAACAAGCAGTATAGCATGATGATCAACGACAATCCCGGATATTCTTACGAGAATTTAGCAACGATGAATCTTGATGGTATACCGATAGAGCAGAGAGCTAGATCGATAACGGAATTGCAGAAGATGTCAAGTGTGGAGAGTGTTACTTCTGCCGATTGTATGTTGACTGATTTTCAAAGTGGCAATAATATCCGTTTGCCGGGAGATGATCGGGAGTATATGAATATAGCTGACTTGTATAGCGTTTCTGACGGGTACCTTTCTACAATGGGTATAAAGATTGTTCAAGGTCGGAACTTTACCGAACATACCGATAGTTTGCGCGAGGTTATGGTAAGCCACAGCTTCGTCGATAAGATGAAACTGTTGGCTCATTGGGATGATAATGTGGTTGGCCGGAGAATCTTAATCACCGAACATAGTCAGCACAACAACGAAACTTTTGTGATTTGTGGCGTATATCAGGATATACGTATAGGTAGTATCAGTTCGCAAGATACCCGTCCCAGTATCATGTTTTATACCAAGAGGACTTGTAATAATATACTGATTAAATTTCATACACTGACCGGAGATGTTCTGAAGGAGGCTACTCAAAAGATGCAGCGTTTATATCCGGATAAAGTTATCTCTATCGTTAGTTATCATTCCCTGATAACTGATTTGTATCAGGATTCACGTCGTTTTCGTGATTCTGTAATGATCGGAGGTTTGATTACGCTTCTTATTGCACTGATCGGATTAATAGGATATACGAACGATGAAGTTTCCCGTCGTCATAAGGAGATAGCAATTCGCAAGGTGAACGGTGCCCAAGTAAAAAATATTCTTGTTTTGTTCATAAAAGATATTCTGCGTATAGCCATACCGTCTTTGGTGATCGGAGGTATCGGTGCATTGCTTGTTGCCCGCAAATGGCAGGAACAATTCAGTGAAAAGGCTTCATTGAGTCTATTTCTGTTCTTGGGATGTGGGTTGGCTGTTCTGATCATTATCTTAGCTGTTGTAAATATCAATTGTTACAAAGTAGCCAACAGTAATCCGGTGAAGTATTTGAAAGGTGAATAATATAATAACAAATAAAAATAAAAGAAATCATGATTAAAATTGAAAACTTGTGTAAGTCTTTCCGTACGGAAGAGGTAGAGACTATTGCTTTGAATAATGTATCGCTTGAAGTTAAAGATGGTGAGTTTGTTGCCGTTATGGGACCATCCGGTTGTGGTAAGTCGACCTTGATGAATATTCTTGGTTTGCTGGATAATCCTACAAAGGGTAAGTATTGGTTGCAGGATAGGGAAGTGGGTGCTCTAAAAGAAAAAGAACGTACCCGCGTTCGAAAAGGGCAGATTGGCTTTGTCTTTCAGAGTTTCAATCTGATAGATGAATTGAATGTGGCCGAGAATGTGGAACTTCCGCTGACTTATCTCAATGTGAAAGCCAGCGAACGCAAAGAGCGTGTTCGTGATATTTTGAAGCGAATGAATATCAGTCATCGCGCTGGGCACTTTCCACAACAATTGAGTGGTGGACAACAGCAAAGAGTTGCCATCGCGCGTGCCGTTGTTTCTAATCCCAAGATGATTCTTGCCGATGAGCCTACCGGTAATCTGGATTCAAAGAATGGGGAAGAGGTGATGGCTTTGCTTACCGAACTTAATCACGAAGGTACAACTATCGTGATGGTTACGCATAACAAGCATGATGCTACATTTGCTCATCGTACGATTAATCTATTTGATGGTCAGATTGTAGATTCCGTAGGTGATTTTGTTTGATGATAAGATTAGTTGATTGATAAAAAAAAAGAATCCCGCATTTTTATTTGCGGGATTCTTTTTTTATTAATATTATTCTTGATTGAATACTTGATTCTTAATCAACTTCTTTACATCATAGGGTGCCGGAGCTCCGCCGAGGTATTTATGAAACCACTCAAGATGCGCATCATAATAAAGTGGCATAGATTTTACATTATTCGGCCAGTGTCCGTCATTTTTCAAAATAATGAGTCGTGACGGAATACCCAGTGTTTGTAAGGTGGTAAAATATTGTATGCTCTGAGTATATGAGACACGGAAATCTCGTTGACCGGTCATGATAAGTGCAGGAGTAGCGAAGTCATGAACATATTCTGAAGGTGAGAATTTTTTATAAAGTTCGGAGTTCCATGGTTGTCCTTTCAGGTCGAAATTAGGAAACCATAACTCTTCCGTCGCTCCCCACATTGATCTTAAATCATACAGTCCCATCATAGATGCCAGACATTTGAAGCGTTTGGTTTTAGCTTGAAACCAATTCATCATATAGCCTCCGAAAGACCAACCCATTGCTCCCATTCGTGTGGAATCAACATATGAAAGATTGGCCAGTGCATCGGTTACTTTCATCAGATCAATAAAAGGTTTTCCTCCCCAGTCGCCTGAGATTTCGCGGGTATATGCTTGCCCGTATCCCGTAGAGCCATGAGGGTTGGGGTAGGCTACAACATAACCGGCACCTGGATAAACCTGCCAATCACCACGGAAAGAATTCATCCATTGCATTTGAGGACCACCGTGTACATTGAGAATCAGCGGATACTTTTTGCTTGGATCGAAATTGTGTGGTTTCACGATGAAAACTTCTACTTTATGACCATCGGCACCTTTTACCCACATTGTTTCCGATGGGCGAATATCCACGTCGTTTTCAAGTTCTTTATTTAAGAAAGTAATCTGTGTTACTTTCTTATCAGTCATGCTCTGACGATATAGAGCAGTCGGCTTTCCTGTTGTACTTGCTGTGTAGTAAACATTTCCTTTGAAATCAATATCGAAGGTTGAGATGGCCTTGTCACCACTTATCGGTGTTATTTTTTGAGTTGCGATATCTATTTTGTAGATAGGTTCATATCCCTGCACCTCACCTGTAAAGTAAATGGACTTAGAATCGCTATCCCATTTGATATCATCCACCCAATTGTCAAAAGTATCGGATAGAATTTCCGAAATACCGGTCTTGCGGTTGTAAATGGCAATTCGGAAGCAATCTGATTCATAGTCCGGAATTATTTGTTTGCGATAGGCAATGTATTTCCCGTCGGGCGAATAGACAGGAGATCCGTCCCAAGCTTTGTTGTCTTTTGTGATATTAACGGCTTGTCCGCCGGTGACAGGCACTAAGAATAAATCGGCATTGGTATTTGCTTCAGGATGGCTAGTATGATTTGATACGTAGCATAATTGTTTGCTATCGGGTGAGAAATTGTAACCAACACCTCCACCGAGCATAAATATCGGAGAAACGAAGTCTCCGGGAGTCACGTCGGTATAGGTTTGTTGGGCAAGGTTATAAATAATAATATGTGCGCACTTTCCGGCAGAATATTCAGTCCAGTGGCGGAATAACAAGTGGTCGGCAAGATAAGCTTGGGTAGGACTATTTGTAGCCAACGAATCAGTTAGTTCATTTGCCTTACTGTCGGCTCCGCATTCGGGATAAACTTGTGTAGAAAAAGCAATCAGCTGATTGTCTGGAGACAATACCGGGCTATTTATGCCCATAGAGAAATGTGTTAATTCTTGTGTCTGACCATCAGAAAAGTTATAGCGATAAATTTGTGAAACACCGCTTTTTGATGAAACAAAATAAAGTGTTTTACCGTCATTGCTCCAAAAAGGTTCACTACCGTTTTCTTTTGAAATAATGGCTGCTTTGTTAGAACCATCGGCATTCATTACGCATATCTTGGCATGTGACTTTCCGTTGGGCAGGTCGTAACTGCTTTCCACAAAAGCAATACGGTCGCCGTTTGGAGAGATGACCGGACTTACAACGCTATGGATT
>JALNVG010000063.1 GCA_023227685.1 Bacteroidaceae bacterium | reverse complement strand
TGTGAAGTATTTTGATATTGCTATACAAAAGAATTATAATGTAGGAAATGCTTATGCCCGTAAGGCTTTGGTTTATGCTGCACAGAATGATACTAAAAATTATTTAACAACGTTGGATGAGGGTTTAAAGGCCGCGCCCGATAATGTGACTTTGCAAAAGAGATATGGTATATATTATCTGAAAGCCGGTATTAATGCTCAAAAGACGGGTAAATATGAAGAGGCTAAGGACAATTATAAAAAAGTAACTGCTCTTTCTGATCAAAAAATGAAATGTGATGCTTTATATAGTTTGGGCGTTTTGTGCTATAACAATGGAGCTAGAACATTGAAAAATGCTTCACCGTTGGCTAATACGGATGCAACTAAATATGCTACCGAGAAGGCGAGTGCAGATGCTGATTTTAAGGATGCCAAAGATTATCTGACTCAGGCTTCGCAAATTGATCCGGCAAATGCCAATGTTAAGACGATGCTTAAACAAGTAGAGGGTGCAATGAAATAAGAAAAATAGTGCTTTCAAAAAATATGGTGTGTGGTTTTATAAGAGACTATACACCATCTTTTTTTTGACTTTGTTCAGTTTTTTGTTCCATTCGTTTGGTTACAAATTTTATTTTAAGATTCGCTTCATCCTGTTCTTCCTTTACTTTATTAATGCCCGCCAGAATTTGAGACAATTCGTAGATACCCTTTAAAGCCTGCTTGTCTGCTGGGCTCATCGTCGTATTATAATCACGGTTGCCGATAAACTTTACACGGATATTTTTATCCTGATTCAAGTAGATGAATCCCATTACGTTACCGTCATTACCATTTTTGTATTCTGTATTTTCTGTTTTCTCGCCTAAAATAGATGTCTCATAAATATCTTTGCTTGTAGGGGTTTGGGCAAAAGTGCCATCCGGAGCCGTAACGCAGACTGCCGTATGATGAATGAACGAACTTCCGCGGTAGATGGAAGTCATCGAAGTAATGCCGTCTTCGCTTACCTGAAAACGAATATAAGAGCGATGTGCATTTTTGTCCATGGTTTGTGATGGCCAAAAATAATTGCCGACGCGTTGGTATGCGGTATCTTTTTCAAGTATGTATTTCCCGATAATTGCTGATCTTTTATCTTGCAGTACTTTTCTCAGACTGTCCAGATATACGAGGCTTGTACGTTGTTCCTTTAATTCCACTTCCAGCATGAGGTCAATGCCGGCCTGGCGTGCCTTGAAGGCTTTGGGATAGAGTATCTTGATACTATCGATTTTTAATTTAGCCTCATTATAATTTCCTTGTTTGAAGGATGTTTTTGCTTCTGCCAATTTTTGATCGGCTTTATGTTCAATATTTTCTCCACAAGCGCAGAGAAGTAGAGTTATGCTAATGATTCCAACTATTTTTTTCATGTGTGAATACTTTATATGGTTGCAAATATACAAAATATATTGTTTTTTTGTACCTTTGCCTCCCAAACTTAATTTGCGTGGAATGATAGAGTTGAACAAAGAGGACTTGCAAAAGCATTTTAGAAAGCCAATATTTGAAAAAATTTCCGAAACGGCCGATGCGTTAGGGGTGGATTGTTATGTTATAGGTGGTTATGTGCGTGACTTGTTTCTGCAACGTCCTTCTCAAGATATAGATGTAGTGGTTGTTGGTAGTGGCATTGATATGGCTCAGGCTCTTGGAAAAAAATTAGGAAAGGGTGCTCGCATATCAGTTTTTAAGAATTTCGGTACCGCACAGGTTGTCTATCACGGTTCGGATATTGAGTTTGTCGGTGCAAGGAAGGAATCGTATCAACATGATTCGCGCAAACCGATTGTAGAAAACGGAACGCTTGAGGATGATCAAAACAGGCGCGATTTTACTATTAATGCTCTTGCTGTTTGCTTGAATCATAATCGCTTTGGTGAATTATTGGATCCTTTTGGCGGCATTGAAGATTTAAAAGAAAAAAATATTCGTACACCGCGTGACCCGGATGTGACTTTTAGTGATGATCCTCTGCGTATGATGCGTTGTATACGTTTTGCTTCACAATTGAACTTCTTTATCGACGATAAGACTTTTGATTCAGTTTGCCGTAATTGCGAACGAATCAAAATCATTTCGCGTGAACGTATCGTGGATGAATTGAATAAAATCTTATTGTCAGACATTCCTTCAAAAGGTTTCATCGATCTTGATCGTAGCGGATTGCTTCCTCTTATTTTTCCTGAATTGGTAAAATTACAGGGAATTGAGACACGCAACGGCAAGGCTCATAAAGATAATTTCTATCATACGCTTGAGGTGCTTGATAATATTAGCCGGCACACGGATAAGCTCTGGCTCCGATGGGCTGCCTTGTTGCATGACATCGGTAAGCCGGCAACAAAGAATTTTGAACCGGTTATAGGCTGGACTTTTCATAATCATAATTTTATCGGTGAGAAGATGATTCCTTCTATTTTCAAAAAGATGAAACTGCCGATGAACGAGAAGATGAAATATGTGCAGAAGCTCGTTCAATTGCACATGCGTCCTATCGTAATAGCGAATGATGAGGTTACCGATTCGGCTGTACGGCGTCTGCTCTTTGAGGCCGGGGACGATATTGAGGATTTGATGATGCTTTGCGAGGCCGATATTACATCCAAAAATTCGGTACGAAAGCAGTGCTTTCTTGATAATTTCCAGCTTGTACGCCGGAAACTGAAGGATATCGAAGAGCGTGACCGTATTCGTAATTTTCAACCACCGGTGAGCGGCGATGAAATTATGCGTATCTTCGGCTTGCAACCGTGCCGCGAAGTGGGTGCCTTGAAAAGTGCTATCAAAGATGCTATTCTCAATGGCGATATTCCAAATGAATATGAATCTGCCAAAGTCTTTTTGCTTAAAAAGGCTTCTGAAATGGGATTAACTCCGATTTCTTAATAACTTTTTCTGATTTGATATTGTCTGTAATCTGGATGCCGATAAAAAAGTTACCCATATCCTTTGGTGTGGAAATGGGTAACTTGAATAGTTAATGTGCAAGAGAGAGAGAATTATTTATTGACAGAATTTTTTTATTAAATAATGCCTTGCCCCATCATGGCATGGGCTACTTTCATAAAGCCTGCGATATTGGCGCCTTTTACATAATTGATATAGCCGTCGGGTTCGGTGCCGTATTTTACGCATTGTTCATGGATGGCATGCATAATATGATGTAACCTTTCATCTACTTCATCGGCGGTCCAACTCAGATGCATTGCGTTTTGAGACATTTCAAGTCCAGAAGTGGCTACACCGCCGGCATTAACAGCCTTGCCCGGTGCATACATCGTTTTGTGTGCGATGAATAAATCAATGGCTTCCGGGGTACAGCCCATATTGGATATCTCACCAACACAAAGCACTTTATTATTAATTAAATTCATGGCGTCTTCCTTGTCAAGCTCATTTTGTGTAGCACAGGTTAGTGCAATGTCAGCCTTTAGTTCCCACGGATGTTTGTTGGGAACGAATGTGGACTCAGGATATTTATCGGCATAAGGAGCGACAACATCATTGCCTGAGTTGCGCAGCTCAAGCATATAGTCTATCTTTTCACCGCTGATGCCGTCTGGATCATAAATGTATCCGTCCGGGCCTGAGATACTGATGACTTTGGCACCCATTTGATTGGATTTAAGAGTGGCACCCCAAGCTACATTACCGAAACCGGAGATGGCAATGGTTTTGCCCTTGATATCAATATCCTTGGTTTGAAGCATTTGTCTGACAAAGTATAGACCTCCGAATCCTGTTGCTTCGGGACGGACAAGGGATCCACCGAATTCTAATCCTTTTCCTGTGAATGTGCCGGTAAACTCGCGGGTGAGTTTTTTATACATGCCAAACATGTATCCTACTTCCCGTCCTCCTACGCCGATATCTCCGGCGGGTACATCCATGTTAGGGCCAATATGACGCCATAATTCAAGGATGAAAGCCTGACAGAATCTCATGATTTCTGCATTGCTCTTGCCGCGTGGTGAAAAATCAGAACCACCCTTTCCACCACCCATAGGTAACGTGGTTAAGGCATTTTTGAAAGTTTGTTCAAATCCAAGGAACTTCAAAATAGAAAGGTTGACTGATGCATGGAAACGAATGCCGCCTTTGTACGGGCCGATGGCATTGCTGAATTGTACGCGGTAACCTAAATTGTTTTGTACTTCACCCTTATCATCGACCCAAGTGACGCGAAAAGTAAATATGCGGTCCGGTTCAACCAATCGTTCTATAATCTTGGCTTTTTCAAACTCCGGATGTTGGTTGTATATGTCTTTAATAGAAATCAATACTTCTTTAACGGCTTGAAGATATTCTAATTCGCCTGGATGTTTTGCTTCAAGTGAGGTTAAAATTTTTTGGATATCCATAACTATTTGATTAAATGGTTGTTTTGTTAAAATGTAATCTGTTTACCCACAAATATAGAAAAAACTTTTATTATATGCCTGATTTTTATTTAAAAAATAATATAATAATGATAAAATGATATTTTAATCTCTTCTATAGTTTTGGATTCATGCCCAGGTTGTACATAATAAATCCATAAATGTCAGTTTGCTCTTCTATGATTTTTGTCATCGGTTTACCTCCTCCGTGTCCGGCCTTACTGTCGATGCGTATAATCGTCGGATTTGTTCCGGCATTATCTGTTTGTAGTGTTGCGGCAAATTTGAATGAATGTGCAGGCACTACACGGTCGTCATGATCGGCTGTAGTGATGAGCGTAGCCGGATATTTGGTTCCCGGTTTTAAATTATGTAGTGGAGAGTAACTCTTGAGATATTCAAACATTTCTTTGCTGTCCTCACTTGTACCGTAATCACTGGCCCAATTCCATCCGATGGTAAATTTATGATAACGCAACATATCCATGACTCCTACCTGAGGAACAGCTACACGGAAAAGGTCGGGACGTTGTGTCATGCATGCTCCAACCAACAATCCGCCATTTGAACCGCCCACGATGGCTGTGAGGTTTTTGTTGGTATAGTTTTGGGCTATGAGATATTCGGTAGCGGCTATGAAGTCGTCAAACACGTTCTGTTTGTGCATCTTTGTGCCGGCTAAGTGCCATGCTTCGCCGTATTCATTGCCTCCGCGTAGATTGACTTGTGCATAAATGCCTCCATTTTCAAGAAACGGAATGCGATAAGCTGAGAAATACGGACTGAGACCGATATCGAATCCACCGTATCCGTATATAAAAGCAGGATTCTTGCCATCTTTTTTCAAATCTTTGCGGTAGGTAAGGAACATTGGTATTTTTGTACCATCCTTGCTGGCAAAGAAGACTTGTTCGGTAACAAATGCATTGGCATCGAATTTTACCTTCGGAGTCATATATAGATTCAGTTCTCCATTGTTGGTGTTCAACTGATAGATGGTGCCCGGTGTGGTGAAGGAAGTGAAAGACATGAAGCAGTCTTTGTCATCCTTTTCTCCACTGATGCTGATAGAGCCAAGTGAGGGAAGTTTGATTTCTTCTTTCATTTCTCCGCCGAAATCAAAAAAATAAGCCCGGTCGGATGCGTCTTTGCTGTAAGTGAGCAGGAGCTTATCACTGATAAGTTGTGCGTCGGTGAGTACCATATCAGATTGGGGAATGAATTTTTTCCAATTGGCCAGTTCCAAATGATTCAGGTCGGTCTCCATAATGCAGAACTTTTGTGCCTGATAGTTGGTGAGGAGATAAAGTTTACCATCGTGTATTCCTATGGGACTATATTGATAGTTGAAGTCGGTGGTGAGTTGAATGAATGGTGAATCCTTCTTTGTTAAGTCCTTCATAAACAGGTTGTTACCACTTCCAGCTCCGGATTCGAAGAGGTAAAGATATGTTTCTTCGTTGTTGGTAACAGCTGTGTAGAAGCGTTTCGGTTCTGCCTGATTTTGAAAAATCAAGAGATCTTTGCTCTGCGGGGTGCCCATGTTATGATAGTAGACTTTATGTCCCACGTTGATATTAGAGAAAGCTTTGTGCCCGGCGGCGGGGCGGTTGTAAGCACTGTAATAGAAGCCGTTGCCCGACCAGGCAACATCGGTAAATTTGGCCCAAACGATGTGATCGGGGGTAAGTTGATCGGTAGAAAGGTCCTTGACATAAATCTCTTCCCAATCCGAACCGCTACGCGAAATGGTGTAAGCCATATATTTTCCGTTTTTTGCAAAGTATATCCCTTTCAGTGCTACTGTACCATCGTCAGAAAGTTTGTTGGGGTCAAGAAAAACATGTGGTGTGGCATGAAGTGAGTCTGCTTCATAAAGAACGCTTTGGTTTTGTAATCCATTATTCTTGAAAAAATAAAATTTACCGTTTTTTTTGAATGGAGTGCCGAGACGTTCGTAATTTGCTATTTCGGTAAGTTCCTGTTTCAGTTTATTACGGAAGGGGATGTGGCTTAGATACTCATTCGTGACTTTGTTTTCAGCTTGAACCCAGGCTGCTGTTGCCGTGCTTGTGTCATTTTCGAGCCAGCGAAAAGGATCGGGTACTTGCGTACCGAAGTACGTATCAACAGTATCTACTGTTGCTGTTTTGGGGTAGATCAATTTGATTTGTTTATTATTGCATGACATAAGAATGACGGTTGTTAGCAAAATAGTGAATTTCTTCATATCAATATTGTTATTTATATTATGAATATTTATTGCAGTAAAGATAAATATTACTTTTAGAAAAGCAATGGATAATGATTTCTTATTGTTTTTATTTCATTCATTTTATAGGGAAACGGGTTGGTTTCTGAGAAAATATTATTATTTTTGAACATTGACTCTGTTACTTATTTCTATTTAAGAAACTTACATAATGCTTAGTAAAATCAAACTAAAACAGCTTTATTTTAAAGATACCCAGTTTGCTAATTTGATGACTTTACGTATCTTTAATGTTTTGCTTATCGCCAATCCGTACGATGCTTTTATGCTTGAAGATGATGGCCGGATAGACGAAAAGATTTTTAATGAATATACTTCGTTGTCTTTGCGATATCCTCCTCGTTTTTGGGAGGCTACAACTGAAAAAGAAGCCTTGGAGATGCTTCATAAACTTAGTTTCGATCTTGTTATTTGTATGCCCGGAACCGCAGATAATGATAGTTTTGCTATCGGAAGACAGATCAAGGCGTTGTATCAGTCTATTCCTATCGTTATACTGACACCCTTTAGTCATGGTATTACCAAGCGCATTGCTGATGAAGATTTAAGTGCTTTCGAATATATTTTTTGCTGGCTGGGTAATACGGATTTGTTGGTATCCATCATTAAGTTGATGGAAGACCGAATGAATCTGGAGCATGATGTGAAAGAGGTTGGTGTGCAATTGATTCTTTTGGTTGAAGATGGCATACGTTTTTATTCTTCTATTTTACCCAATCTTTACAAATTTGTCTTAAAGCAAAGTCTTGCTTTTTCTACTGAGGCATTGAATGCCCATCAACGTATGCTTCGAATGAGAGGACGCCCTAAAATCGTTCTCGCACGTACTTATAAGGAAGCCTCGGCGATTTATTGGAAGTATCAAAATAATATATTGGGTGTGATTACCGATGTTCGCTTTCCTCAAGAAAATGGAGAGAAGGAAGATTTGATGGCCGGAATCAAGCTTTGTGATGAGATTCGTAAAAATGATCCTTTTGTTCCTTTGGTTATCCAGTCGTCCGAGATAGATTTTGCTTCTTATGCCGAGAAATACCATGCCAGCTTCATTGATAAGAATTCTAAGAAGATGGATGTCGATCTATGCAGGGTGGTTTCTGATGAGTTCGGTTTCGGTGATTTTATCTTTCGTAATCCGAATACCGGGGAGCAGATAGCTCGCGTACATAATTTAAAGGAACTACAGAACATATTGTTTGCTGTTCCGGCCGAGTCGTTTCTTTATCATATCAGTCGTAATCATGTGTCGCGATGGCTTTATTCGCGCGCCGTATTTCCGGTAGCGGAATTTTTGAGGCCTATTACCTGGAATAGTTTGCAAGATGTGGACGTGCATCGGATAATTATTTTTGAAGCCATAGTGAAATATCGCAAGATGAAGAATCAGGGGATAGTTGCCGTTTTTAAACGAGATCGATTTGATCGCTATTCCAATTTTGCCCGTATAGGTGAAGGGTCACTTGGTGGAAAAGGGCGGGGACTTGCATTTATCGATCATATGTTGAAACGTTATCCTGAGTTTGAGATGTTTGAAAATGCTAGTATTATCATACCTAGAACAGTAGTGTTGTGTACCGATGTGTTTGATGAATTCATGGATGCGAATGATTTATATCAGGTGGCGCTTTCTGATATACCTGATGAAACAATATTGAAATATTTTCTCAAAGCCAAATTACCGGAACGGTTGGTTGATGATTTCTTTACTTTTTTTGATGTGGTGAAAGCACCTATAGCCATAAGATCTTCGTCTTTGCTCGAGGATTCTCATTATCAGCCTTTTGCGGGAATATACAATACTTATATGATTCCTTATTTGGATGATAAGTACGAAATGCTCCGCATGCTTTCCGATGCTATTAAAGGTGTTTATGCTTCGGTCTATTTTAAAAACAGCAAAGCTTATATGCAAGCGACATCTAATGTGATAGATCAGGAAAAAATGGCTGTAATTCTTCAAGAGGTTATTGGCAATACTTACGGCAATTACTATTATCCTTCGATTTCCGGTGTGGCTCGGTCTCTTAATTTTTATCCTATCGGTGATGAAAAAGTTGAAGAGGGTACGGTGAATCTGGCATTGGGACTTGGCAAATATATTGTTGATGGTGGCGTGACATTGCGTTTGTCCCCGTATCATCCCGACAAGGTATTGCAAACCAGTGAAATGGAGATGGCTTTGCATGAGACGCAAACGGAGTTTTATGCCCTTGATTTGAGTAATACGGCGAAGCTTTTTTCTATTGATGATGGCTTTAATTTGCTCAAACTTCATTTGAAAGATGCTGAAAAGGATGGTTCTTTGCGTTATCTGGCTTCTACTTATGATCCTCGTGATCAAGTGATTCGTGATGGTCTCTATCCCGGAGGAAGGAAAATTATAACTTTTGCCAATATACTCCAGCACGATGTATTTCCGTTGTCCAAGATATTGCAGCTGATTTTAAAATATGGTGCGCAAGAGATGCTCCGCCCTATCGAAATTGAATTTGCTGTTAATATGAGTCGTGATGAAGAAAGGAAAGGGACCTTTTATCTCTTGCAGATTCGTCCCATTGTGGATAGTAAGAAGGTGCTTGGTGAAAACCTGGATAAAATTAATGATAGTGATTTAATCCTCCGTTCTAACAATTCTTTAGGACAGGGTATTGTTAGTGATGTCAGAGATGTGGTTTATGTTAAGACGGAGGGGTATAGTGCTTCTAATAATTTTTTGATTGCAGGAGAAATAGATAAGATGAATCAGTTGCTGCTTAATAAGAAAACCGGATATATACTTATCGGGCCGGGACGATGGGGAAGCAGTGATTCATGGCTTGGCATTCCGGTAAAGTGGTCTTGCATTTCCGGTGCCCGTGTCATTGTTGAGGCTGGTTTGACAAATTATCGTGTTGATCCGAGTCAGGGAACTCATTTCTTTCAAAACCTGACTTCTTTTGGTATCGGTTACTTTACTGTAAATCCGTACATGAATGATGGCTATTATGATATTGATTTTTTGAATGCACAACCAGCTATAGAAGAAACAAAATTTCTCCGACATGTTCATTTTGAAAAACCGCTGGTTATTAAAATGGATGGAATGAAGAAACAAGGAGTAATTATGAAATAAGCATTATATATTTACCTCTTTGTATTTATATATCATCGGACTATTAAGATAAATCCGGTGATATATAAATGTTTTTGTTATTGAAAAAAATGCTTCATCTTCCTATTTTCTTGGCTACAATAGCATCAATAACGGCAACTGCAGTAATATTGACAATGTCACGAACAGAGCTCTCGAAGTCGGTAAAATGTATCGGTTTATTTAATCCCATCTGAATCGGACCGATAATTTCTCCTTCGCTCATCATTGCTTGTAATAGTTTGTATCCAGAGTTGGCCGAACTCAAGTTGGGGAAGATCATGGTATTGACGTCCTTACCTACAAGGCGCGTAAACGGATATTTGGCATCACGAACTTTTTTGTCCATGGCAAAATTTACTTGCATCTCTCCATCTATAGCTAAGTCCGGATAGCTTTTTTGCATATACTCTACAGCTTTATGAACATTTGCCGGACTACCGGTATTATCTGTTCCGAAATTTGAGTAGGAAAGCATTGCTATAACGGGAACTCTGTTGAAGAATTTAACGGATTTCTCGGCTAATCGTGCTATATCAATTAAAGTTTCAGCATCAGGATGCCTATTAATCAAGGTATCAGCAAGGAAAAATGTGCCACGCTTGGAATTCAAGATGTGCATTGTACCAAAATGTGAGAATCCGGGTTGAATGCCTATAACTTCTTTTGCAACTTTAATTGTATTGCTGTATTTAGTGTAAAGTCCGGTAATAAAAGCATCTGCTTCTCCTGTTTCAACCATCATCATGCCGAAATAATTGCGCTCATACATTTTATCCCGTGCTTCATCATAGGTTACACCTTCTCGTGTACGCTTATCAGCTAGGATATGCGCATATCGTTTTCTGCGTTCAAGTTGTTTCGGATGTCTTAGATTAACAATTTCGATGCCTTCAAGACTAAGCTCCAGTTCTTTGGCCATGTTGGTGATAACTTCATCATTACCAAGAAGAATAGGATGACAGATTCCTTCGGAGCAGGCATGTACAGCGGCTTTCAGCATATTTGGATGTGTGCCTTCAGCAAAAACGACGCGTTGCGGATTGTGACGTGCTGTGTCATATAATTGACGAGTCAATTTTGATTCATATCCCATGAGCTGGCGGAGTTTCAGGCAGTAAGCATCCCAATCCAGTATGGGCTTGCGGGCAACGCCGGATTCCATGGCAGCTTTGGCTACAGCACACGATACCTCGGTAATAAGTCGCGGATCGACAGGTTTTGGAATGAAATATTCAGGACCAAAAGTTAAATTATTTACTTTATATGTGTTATTTACAACATCGGGCACAGGCTTACGTGCCAGTTCGGCAATGGCATAAACGGCAGCCAGTTTCATTTCTTCGTTGATCGCTTTGGATTGTGTGTCGAGGGCTCCACGAAAGATATATGGGAAGCCGATTACATTATTAATCTGGTTAGGATAATCCGAGCGCCCTGTGGCCATTAAGACATCAGGACGTGCTGCCATAGCTTCTTCGTAAGAAATTTCAGGAGTAGGATTGGCCAATGCAAAAACAATTGGTCTTTTGTTCATGCTGCGAATCATATCTTGGGTAAGTACGTTACCGCGTGAAAGGCCTAAAAACATGTCGGCACCGCGAATCGCTTCTGTCAGAGTATGTACATCAGTTCGGTCGGTAGCGAAGATTTGTTTTTGTTCGTTTAAGTTTTTGCGCTCTTTTGTGATTACGCCTTTGCTGTCAAGCATCAGAATATTTTCTTTTCGTGCTCCTAGCGAGACATATAACTTTGTACAGGAAACGGCTGACGCCCCTGCACCATTGACAACGATTTTTATTTCATTTATCTTTTTCCCGGCAACAATTAGTGCATTGAGCAATCCGGCACTCGTGATAATGGCAGTACCGTGCTGATCATCATGCATGACCGGAATATCAAGTTCTTCTTTTAATTTCTTTTCTATCTTGAAACATTCGGGAGCTTTGATATCTTCGAGGTTGATGCCTCCGAATGTTGGGGCGATGGCTTTTACCGTTTCAACAAATTTATCAGGGTCTTTTTCGTCTATTTCAATATCAAAGACATCAATGCCGGCATAGATCTTGAAAAGTAAGCTTTTACCTTCCATTACAGGTTTGCCGCTTAATGCTCCGATATCACCAAGTCCCAATACGGCTGTTCCGTTAGAAATAACTGCGACGAGATTACCCTTATCCGTGTATTTATAAGCATCTTCTGGATTCTTTTGAATTTCCAGACAAGGCTCTGCGACGCCAGGAGAATAAGCCAGTGATAAATCGGTTTGTGTACTATACGGTTTGGTGGGAACGACTTCTATTTTTCCCGGTTTGCCTTCTGAATGATATCGTAAAGCAGCCTCTTTTGTAATTTTTGCCATAATTGTTGAATCATCTTTTATTATGATGACATGCAAATATAGTCAAATTACTCTGCATTTTTGCGTAAAGTAATAAAAAAGA
>JALNVG010000062.1 GCA_023227685.1 Bacteroidaceae bacterium | reverse complement strand
TTGTGTATAAGCCTTTACTGCATCGTCATACTTACCTTGTTTGACTAGGATTTCACCTGCTTGCATCAAGAAAATCGGGCTTAAAGTACTGTTGTCAGCTTTTTCAGCTGCTTTTAAAAGTTGAGAGGAGGCTTTGTCCAAGTTGCCAAGTTCCGCATAACAATTGCCGACGGCACCTATTATCGCCGGAGTTGCCATCTCGTCTTTACCATTGAATTTATTTAAATAATCTAAAGCTTCTTTGTAGTTGCCTAACTTTGCGTAGCAGATGCCGGCATAAGCATTGGCCAGATTAGCTGTTTTTGTCCCGCTGAAATTTTCAGCTATTTTTAAAAATCCGATATAGCCAATGCTGTCGCCATTGATGGCTTGTTGATAAGCATTTTGTTCAAAATACTCCTGGCCTTTGAAGATGGCGATCTGTGCTTTGTGTTCGCGTGGCTTAATATATTCTTTATTATATAAGAGAAAGCCTGTAATGATAATAAGGACACCTACAATAGTACCCAAAATCACATTTTTATGCTTGATAATAAATGCTTCTGATTCATTGAGTGCACCTTCTACATTCAGATTATCGTTCTGGTTCTTTTTGTCTGCCATTTTATTTAATTTTTTTGTTGTTATTCAAAATATTATATTACGAAATGCAAAAGTAGTTTTTTTAATTGATAAAAGAAATTTGCAGGCATATTTTTTTAAATAAATACATAAAATAGCAGAATTTCTTGTTACTTTTGTAAGTGAAATGAATAAGCGTTTATGATATTAAAACATCTTTCTATACTGAATTATAAGAATCTGGAACAAGTTGAACTCGACTTTTCCGTTAAGTTGAACTGCTTTTTCGGCTTGAACGGCATGGGAAAAACAAATTTGTTGGATGCAATCTATTATTTGTCGTTCTGTAAAAGTTCCGGCAATCCTCTTGATTCTCAGAATATCCGGCATGACGAAAATTTCTTTATGATTCAAGGCTCTTATGAAACGGAAGATGGGACAACTGAGGAAATTTATTGTGGTATGAAACGAAGGGTGAAAAAACAATTGAAAAGGAATAAAAAGCCTTATACTCGTTTTTCAGATCATATTGGTCTTATTCCTCTGGTAATGGTGGCGCCTTCGGACGTCGGTTTAATATCTGATGGGAGTGAGGAACGTCGTCGCTTTATGGATATCGTTATTTCTCAGTATGATAAGGCGTATATGGATGCCTTGATTCGTTATAACAAGGCTTTGGCTCAACGGAATGTACTATTGAAAAGCAAGGCACCTGTTGATGAGGCTTTATTTCTCATTTTGGAGGAAGTCATGGCGCAATCGGGTGATATTGTTTATAGCAAACGAAAGAATTTTATTAGTGAATTTATTCCTATTTTTCAATCTCTGTATTCTTTTATTTCTCAAGATAAAGAGCAGGTGAGTTTGCAATACCAGTCGCATGCGGAGAATGCATCTTTGTTGGATAAATTGAAGGCGAGTCGCGAAAGGGATAAAATCATGGGATTTTCATTGTGTGGTGTTCATCGGGATGATTTGAATATGTTGCTCGGTGAATTCCCTATCAAGAAAGAGGGATCTCAGGGACAAAATAAAACGTATTTGGTGGCTTTAAAATTGGCTCAGTTCTATTTTTTGAAACTTACGCGGCCTACGGTGCCTCTGTTGTTACTCGATGATATTTTTGATAAGCTCGATGTCTCGCGTGTGGGGCGTATTATCGAGTTGGTGGCTGGAGATAAATTTGGTCAGATATTTATTACTGATACAAATCGTGAGAACCTGAGTCGCATATTGAGTGAGGTAAATAGTGATTATAAGATGTTTTATGTGAGTGATGGTGCGGTGACGGAGAAGGTGGAGGAATAAAATGAAACGTAAAGAAGCACAACCTATTGGATTGCTGGTGCAGCAGTATCTTCGAAATGAAGGTCTTGAATCACCCTTGAACGAACAGCGATTGCTGAATGCATGGCCCGAAATTCTCGGTTCTTCCATAGCATCTTATACCAGCAATCTATATATTCGTAATCAGGTTTTGTTTGTTCATGTCTCGTCTTCAGTGCTCCGTCAAGATTTGATGATGAGTCGCGAAAAGCTCATTCTTCAACTTAATCAGAAGGCTGGGGCAACTGTAATAAACGATATTATATTTCATTAATAATGATATCATTTTGCAGTGAGGAATGGTATCGTATCTACAACTTCAATTTTTAATTCATTTAATTGTGCTAGCGCATTGTCGTATAAGGTAGTGTCTTCCAAAATTTTATTGTCGTGTGCATCAAGCCCGATTATGGCTTTGCAACCTTCGTTAACTGCTATTTGCCAGAAATCGGGACATGGAAATATGATGTCGCTTTTACTTTTCTTATTCCAATTGTAACTTAAGTTATACTCTAATGGAATATTCAACCGGGCTGCTGTGCGACAAATATGTCTGCTCATTAGTCGGCAGTGCCTATCAAACTCGGGATAAGAAAGAATAAATAGATCGGGATGTGCTAGATAAGCATAGAGCCCTGTTTCCAGGCCCTCAATTGTGCTTTCTTCGTAGAGGTCGAGCATATCAACGGTAGTAGTGTATTTTGCAAAATATCTGAATTTTTCATCCGAATGAAAGAAATGGTTTCCGTATATAATATAATCGAGATTGTATTTTTTGATTTGGGTTTTTAACCAATACATATAACTTGGGAAATATTCACATTCAAGACCGATTTTAATGCTGATTTGATCTTTATATTTTTCTTTCAGTTTATTGATGCTTTCTACATATCCTGATAGTTCGTCGGGTAGCATGCGTATGTCGGAAACATAGTTTGATCCGTATTTCCAAGGCGTATGGTCGGAAAAGCCGAGCTCTTTGTAATTTCCTTTGATGGCACTTAATACGTATTCTTCATCACTGCCAACAGCGTGGTGGCACCTTTCCGTATGTGTATGATAATTTGTTTTCATCTTTAAATATTTCTTTAATATAATTTTTGTGTAATAATAAAATCCATTTTGACATCCTGTGACTCTATTGGTACCTTATCAACGAGTTGAAAAGGAAAACAAATTCCAATTTTCGGTGTTGCTATTTGTGGTAGTAATTTGTCATAATAACCTTTTCCACGTCCTAGTCGGTGTCCTTCCTTATCGAAGGCCATACCGGGTACAATAGCTAAATCTATAGTTCCGAAATCTGAAAAAACTTTCCCCATCGGTTCTTTTATTCCGTAGGCTCCGGTTTTCATTGATTTTTCGTCTTCGTACATTCGAAGTCTCAAGATGTCACCTACAACTACAGGAAGTATAATCTGTTTGCTTTTGCTCCATTTCTTTATAAATTCTTGAGTCTGTACTTCATCAGGCAATGATTCATAAAGTAATATTGTATTGGCGATTTGAAAAACAACTTGTTCTTCCAATAGAGATAAAATAATATCAGACAAGGCACTCAATTCTGATGTTGAGTGTCCAGCCTTTTTCTTACGTATTTCTTTACGAAGTTCAGCTTTTTCATTATTCATATCCACTCTTGCTTATTTTGTGGATTTATTGGGTGATTGTGGAAAAGATTTGCCTTCTTCGAGAATATTTATTCCTGTTTTTACAGTTTTATCCGTATGATTAAAGAATTCAACATATTGTTCTTTTCCCAATATGTTATAAATGATATTTCCGTAGATGGCTTTTTCTAATAGTCGTTTTGACCTCTGAATTAATATATTTCTTCTCTTTATTTGCTTTTTATCAGCAAAGTGAACAAATTTTGTCAACAGATTTTGTGATTTGAGATATCTTAGCAAATCTTCTTCATTGTCATATTTATTTAACTTGGTACGATTATTGTCGGTATACTTGAAAGAAAATTGGATAATCAGCCCTTGGTCCATTACTTTTGAAAGATATGATGTCATTCCCGTAGTATCTTCAGGAACAAAAATGTCAGGCATGATGCCGCCGCCACCATAAACGACACGCCCTATCGAAGTATAATACTTTTCTTTTTTATCTTGTTTAATGCTATCTCTCGAGAAAAATTCTCCATGTTCGTAACGGTTGTAGATATCCATATTGTACTTTTTGTCATATCCACTTGTATAAGGACGTTGAATGCATCTTCCTGAAGGAGTATAATAGCGGGCTACCGTAAGTCGAATAGCCGACCCGTCGCTAAAACCAATAGGCTGTTGTACAAGTCCTTTTCCGAAAGAGCGCCGGCCGATAATTGTTCCACGGTCATTGTCTTGAATAGCACCAGTGAAAATCTCGCTGGCCGAGGCTGAGCCTTCATCGATAAGTACTACTAGTGGTATCTTCTGGCAGCTACCTGAACCGTTAGCATATTCTATGTTGCGTGGGAATTTGCGACCATTCGCATAGACTATTGTTTTCCCGTTGGGAAGGAATTCGTTAACCATACGTGTGGCTGCCTCCATATAGCCTCCTGTGTTGCCGCGCAAGTCGATAATGAGTCCTTTACAATTGTTGTGTGTCAGCTGAGCCAATGCATTGAGCAATTCGATATGCGATGTGCGTCCAAATTTATCAACCTTAATATAGCCGATATCGTCCGTAATCATATATGCTGCATCTATGGTATTTTGTGGAATTTCGCCTCTTGTAATGTTAAAATAGACGAGATTCTTTTCTCCGGTACGCTTGATGCCTATTTTTACTTTCGAACCTTTTGCTCCCTTCAAGGTGTGCATTGCCAGTTCGTTGGTTAATTTTTTGCCGACAAAAGAAGTATCATTAACAGAAACAATCCGGTCACCGGCAATGAGACCAACTTTTTCGGAAGGTCCGCCAGAGATGACGGCATTCACATGGATAGTATCATTTTGTATAGTAAATTGGATGCCAATGCCACTAAAACTTCCTTCTAACTCGGAATTTACCTCGTCTAAATCTTGAGCGGGAATGTAAGAAGAATGAGGGTCAAGTTCTGCTAGTATTTTGGGCATAGCTTTCTCTACCAAGTCATTAATGTTTACGGTGTCTACATATTGATCATCGATGATGTGCAATAGAGCATTAAGTTTGTTAGATGATCCGTTGATAATGCCTAGGCGATTGCCAGCAAAGTGCTTGGAATAGAATGTCCCGATCAGTATGCCGAAAATAATACTGAGTGCGATAATGATTGGTGTAAATTGGGACGATTTTTTTGTTCTCATATTTTTAGATCTTATTTTCTTTTGATGTATCATTATATAGTTCAGAAGTATCATTCGGGTCGATGAATACTAATTCTATTCCAGCCCTTTTCATTAGATCTATGCCATCCGCCAATCGATAACGTTCGGAATATACCACACGTTTGATGCCAGCCTGGATAATAAGTTTTGCGCATTCAATGCAAGGAGAAGAAGTGACGTACATGGTTGCACCTTCGCTGCTATTATTTGAGCGGGCAATTTTTGTGATTGCATTAGCTTCAGCATGTAATACGTACGGTTTTGTTATGTTATTTTTATCCTCGCAGATATTTTCAAATCCTGAAGGTGTTCCGTTGTATCCATCGGAAATAATCATTTTATTCTTGATAATCAAAGCTCCTACTTGTCTGCGCTTGCAATAGGAATTTTCAGCCCAAATGCTTGCCATACGTAAATATCGTCTGTCAAGTGCTGCTTGTTTTATTTTTTCGTCCATTATTTTTTTAATTTGCTGTATGGAACGTCATGCGTAAAGTACGGTTCCCACTTTTATAATATAGGTATAGATTATTTATATCTCCCTTATATGAGGTGGCACTGTTTAATCCTTTGAGAAAGTTTACAGCCAACGAATCTGTCTCGTCTCCAGAGTTTGTGATAATGCTCGAAAATTTGCCGGTTTCTCCGTTGGCTAACCAAGTGCCTGAAAAAGAAGTATTAAGGACGTTACCTGTCATATTCCCCTTAATTATATTATTGGTTGCCGTACCGGTAAAAGAGACAGTGAAATTGTTGTCTTTATTCACATAGGCCAGACTTGCTTTTTTAGCGGTTGCATCGCCATTCCAAAAATCATATATATCATTATTATCTTTCCCTGTGATATAAGTCAACTGCCATTTCTTTCCTGTGAATATTTGGACAACGTCATCTGATTGGCAACTATTCATAACAGGTATACAGAATAGGAGAAAGAAGATTAGTGCTGTATGTTTTATTCTTATTTTCATTTGATAATGTTATTTCTTATGAGTAGTGCTTTAATCGTAGGCTCTTGTCCTCTAAATCGTTTGTATAGTGTCATGGGATGTTCCGTACCTCCTTTTGAGAGAATATTATCACGAAAAGATTTTGCGATTTTTTTATTAAATATACCTTTTTCTTTGAAGAGTGAAAAGGCGTCAGCATCCAAAACTTCGGCCCATTTGTAACTATAATATCCTGCTGCATATCCACCGGCAAATATATGGCTGAATTGTGTGCTCATGGAAGTATCTTTAACTTCTGGTAGTATGTTTATCTTTCTTTCAACATCTTTTTCATAGGTGGTTACATTTCCATCGAATGGAGTATTGCGTGTGTACCACGCCATGTCAAGCAGACCGAAACCGACTTGACGAATGCAAGCATAAGCAATATTGAAGTTTGATGCATCAATAAGGCGGTTTATCCATTCATTCGGTAACTTTTCCCCTGTTTGATAATGTACTGCGAATGTATCCAGAAATTCTTTTTCAATTGCGAAATTTTCCATGATTTGCGAAGGTAATTCTACAAAATCCCAATAGACATTGGTGCCGCTCAGACTCATGTAGGTAGTATGGGCGAACATGCCGTGTAGGCTGTGTCCGAATTCATGAAGAAAAGTCTTAACTTCGTCAAAAGTCAGCAGTGATGGTTTATCTTTAGTCGGCTTAGTGAAATTCATTACCAGAGAGATATGCGGCCGATGGTCTTTTCCGGTCTCTTTGTCTATATATTGTTCTTTAAAAGATGTCATCCAAGCACCAGCCTGTTTGCCTTTACGTGGATGGAAATCGGTATACAGTATAGCGAGAAAACTACCGTCTTCATCGTATACTTCGAAAGGTTCGACATCAGGGTGATAGACTGAAATATCAGGATTCTTTTTAAAGGTAATGCCATATAATTTGGTAGCTAGTTCAAATACGCCCTTCTTGACTTGACTAAGTTCGAAATATGGACGTAGAATTTCTTCATCAATGTTATATTTTTTGTTTCGTAGCTTATTGGAATAGTAACTCCAATCCCACGGCATAACAACAAAATTGCGTCCTTGTTCTTCGCAGGCTAAGTCCGTTACTGCCTTGCATTCTTCTTTTGCTTTTGGCATATAGGCCTCAATCAAATCATCAAGTAATTTATAAACTGTTTTACAGTCTTTTGCCATTCGGCGTTGCAAAACAAAATCTGCATAATTGTTTTCACCCATTAGCTTAGCAAGTCTCATGCGGTAGTTGACAATGTCTTTGATGATGCTGAAATTGTTGTATTTGTTTTTGTGTGTGCATTTGGTATTATAAGCCATATACATTTTATGACGAAGTTCGCGATCATCTGCGTATTTCATAAAAGGCACATAACTAGGGGCCTGAAGAGTAAAGCACCAACCTTTCAACCCTTTTTCTTTAGCTGTTTCAATTGCTGCATCAAGAGCTGTTTGTGGTAAACCCTTAAGTGAGTCTTCGTTTGTTATTGTGAACGAGAAGTCATTGGTTTCTTTTAGATTGTTTTCACTAAACGTTAGAGACAAGGTGCTAAGCTTAGAGGACAGTTTGCGATAAATATTGCGATCATCATCTTTTAATTTGGCTCCATGTCTGGTAAAACTCAGATAGGTGTCTTCTAATAACTTATTTTCTTCTGTGTTTAGATTTAGTTTTTCATGTTGTAAATAGACTTCGTTTATGCGTTTAAAGAGTTTTTCGTTTAGAGTGATATTAGTACTATGTTCACTGAGCACTGGCATTAATTTCTGTGCTACTTCTTGTAACTCATTACAAGTTTCGGCACTTAGCATATTACTAAAGATGGTGGTTACTTCTTGTAATAATTTTCCTGAATTTTCTAAGGCTTCTATAGTGTTTGAGAATGTCGGTTGATCCGGATTTTGCACAATTTCGTTTATTTCTCGGTTTTGTTGGGCCATACCCTCACGTATAGCGGGTTCGTAGTGCTCAATTTTTATCAAAGAAAAAGGAAACGTTTCATGCGGAGTTTTATAGCTCATGAAAAAAGGATTCGAAGTCTGATTTGGTATATTCATTATAAAAAAATCAATAAAAAATTTAGTCTTTTAATCTATTTGGTAGTGCTGTTCACAAATATAATATGCAAAACTATAAAAAATGTGGTTATTCGGTAGCTTACTTGTTGCTTTTTAACAATATATAAATAGAAAGGTATAAAAAAACCGCTCCGGATAACCCCGGAGCGGTTTCTAAATTTTTGGTTTACAATAATTATTTTTTATTGTATTCAGCCATGTGAGCGATTAAATCGCAAACTTTGTTTGAATAACCGATTTCGTTATCGTACCAAGATACGACTTTAACGAATTTATCAGTTAAAGCGATACCTGCTTTTGCATCGAAGATGGAAGTAAGCTTGCAACCTAAGAAGTCAGAAGATACAACAGCTTCGTCTGTATAACCAAGAACACCCTTTAACTCATTATCAGAAGCTCTCTTCATCTCAGCGCAAATTTCAGCATAAGTAGCAGGCTTTGCCAAGTTAACAGTTAAGTCAACAACAGATACATCCAAGGTCGGAACACGCATTGACATACCAGTTAATTTTCCGTTTAATTGAGGGATAACTTTACCGACAGCTTTTGCAGCACCAGTAGACGAAGGAATAATATTACCAGAAGCAGCACGGCCACCTCTCCAGTCTTTCACGGATGGACCATCAACGGTCTTTTGTGTAGCAGTTGTAGAGTGGACTGTTGTCATCAAACCTTCTGTGATACCGAATTTATCGTTTAAAACTTTGGCGATAGGAGCCAAACAGTTGGTCGTACAAGAAGCATTTGAAACGAATTGTTGACCGGCATAAGTCTTATCGTTAACACCACAAACGAACATTGGAGTGTCATCTTTTGAAGGTGCAGACATAACAACATATTTTGCTCCGGCTTTAATATGAGCTTGTGCTTTTTCTTTTGTTAAGAACAAACCTGTTGATTCAACAACATATTCAGCTCCTACAGCGTCCCATTTTAAATTTGCAGGGTCTCTTTCTGCTGTAACGCGGATAGGATTACCATTTACAATCAGTAAATTTTTTTCAACATCGGCTTCGATAGTGCCTTGGAATTGACCGTGCATTGTGTCATATTTAAGCATATAAGCTAAATAATCTACTGAACACAAATCATTGATACCAACGATCTTAATGTCTTTTCTTTCTTGAGCTGCACGGAATACAAAACGTCCAATACGTCCGAATCCATTAATACCTACTTTAATCATTTTGTTTAAAATTTTAAAGGTTCTATAAAATAAAATTCAATTACTTTAATTCTTTGTGGTGCAAAAGTAATAAATTGTTTTTATAATAACATATTATTTTTCCATTAAAAAGGAAAAAAATATTGTTTAACTATATTTTTGAATAGTTTTTGCGAAGTCTACTTTTCAAAATGACAATGATGAATCTCATTTCTATTATAGTTTATATGATTTCGATATCTTTGAATATTTAAGAAATTTATTAAATGAAAGGATTGAATTATTCTATTTTATTGCTATCTTTGCACAGTTTTTTAACTATTATTACATAACACAGGTATGGAAGAAAAAATAATTATCCTTGATTTCGGTTCACAGACTACTCAACTTATTGCACGGCGTGTGCGTGAGCTGGATACCTATTGTGAAATTGTTCCTTACAATAAGTTTCCTGAGGGCGACGTCAATATCAAAGGTGTTATCTTGTCCGGGAGTCCTTTTTCAGTCTATGACGACAAGGCTTTTAAAACAGATTTGAAGAATATTTTTGGCAAATATCCCATTCTTGGAATTTGCTACGGTGCGCAATTAATGGTATCTCTGTTTGGAGGAAAAGTTGAATCGGCCGGAACACGTGAATATGGCCGTGTGCGTCTTTCTTCTTTTTCTAAAGATAATATTTTATTCAAAGGCGTTAGAGATCATTCACAGGTTTGGATGAGCCACGGAGATTCCATAACAGCAATTCCTGATGATTTTAAGAAAATCGCTTCTACGGAAGATGTTGATATTGCTGCTTATCAGATAGCGGATAAGCAGGCATGGGGTGTGCAATTTCATCCTGAAGTTTTTCATACGGAAGACGGGACTATGATTCTACGTAATTTTTTAGTGGAAATTTGTGGTTGTAAACAAGATTGGTCGCCAGCTTCATTTGTGGAAAGAACCGTTGCTCAGTTAAAAGAAAAGTTGGGTGATGATAGGGTAGTACTCGGTTTGAGTGGTGGTGTTGATTCATCGGTTACTGCTACATTGTTACATCGGGCTATAGGTAAAAATCTGACATGTATTTTTGTCGACCACGGTTTGCTTCGAAAAAACGAATTTAAAAATGTAATGCATGATTATGAGGGTCTTGGATTAAATGTAATAGGTGTTGATGCTAGCGATAAGTTTTTTACAGAGTTGGCTGGTGTTACTGACCCTGAGTGTAAACGTAAAATAATCGGCAAGGGTTTTATTGAAGTGTTTGATGAGGAAGCCTGCAAAATAAAAAAAGTGAAATGGTTAGCTCAAGGAACTATTTATCCTGATTGCATAGAGTCTTTATCTATTTCGGGAATGACGATAAAGAGCCATCACAATGTTGGAGGTTTACCCAAAAATATGGATCTCAAGCTTTGTGAGCCGTTGCGGTTGTTGTTCAAGGATGAAGTTCGGAAGGTTGGTCGTCAATTGAATATGCCGGAGCATTTGATTAATCGTCATCCTTTTCCCGGTCCAGGTCTTGCTGTCCGAATTCTCGGAGATATTACTCGTGAAAAGGTACACATTTTACAAGAGGCTGATGATATATTTATTCAAGGTCTGCATGATTGGAAGTTATATGATAAGGTTTGGCAAGCAGGGGTGATTCTTTTGCCTGTTCAATCAGTTGGAGTGATGGGGGATGAACGGACTTATGAGAGAGCAGTTGCTTTGAGAGCCGTAACATCTACTGATGCAATGACAGCTGATTGGGCTCATCTTCCATACGAATTCTTGGGGCAAATATCAAATGATATTATAAATAAGGTGAAAGGGGTAAATCGTGTTACGTACGATATCAGTTCGAAACCGCCGGCAACAATTGAATGGGAATAATCTTTGTCGGATTAAAATATAAAAAATGGAATGTACTCAAGTTGGGTATGTTCCACTTTTTTTTGTCGCCTTTTGAGTAGTATCGTGTTGGTTCTCTTTTATACGCCAATGGATCAATTGGTTAATGTCAGGAATGATAATTTCTCTTCTGTGCATTTCTATAAGTCCCAGTTGTTGAAGATGATTCAGAGCGTTCGAGGTTTTAATTCTCGTACGGAATAAATATAGTGCTAAATCTTTTATTCTTATATTTAAAGTCTTTTTACCTTGAAAATTTTCAGAATGGGTAAGAATAAATTGTGCAAATATATCTTCAATTTCTTCCTTAGGATTTATCCATAGAAGATTGTATACGCTTTGGGTCCTGTTGCTGAGAATATTTAAGAAATTTAATCTGAATATAGGATAATTTAGTAATTGCCCGATAATAATATTTTTAGGGATGCAGATTGTGCTGGCTTCTGTTAAAGAAATGTACGAGGATCGATATTGAGTGCGCAAGCCAAACAATGAGTATGGTTCGATAACGTATGGTGCTTTTATTTTCTCAATGATAGAAAATTTTTCATCCGTAGATGTAGTTACGACGGATAATTCTCCTTGAATAAGAAAACAAAGCTGTTCGCATTCGTCGTTCTTGTGAATCAATTCTTTTCCTTGCTGATAATTGGCAAAATGAAGTTCTATTTTTTCTATAATATTAGTAAAATCTTCAACACATAATCCTAGAAAAAGAGGTAATTGCAATAATGTTTCATACATTGTTTCCATGAGTGGTTTTTACTTGGTTTATAAGGCAAAAATAACTATATTATATTTTACGTCTTAATTTTTCGGATAATATTTTGTGTTTTTTATAGTTTGAATAGTTTGTATTGCTTATCTTTGCATAAAAATAAGAAAGATATTATGTTTGGTAGCTTAGATATACAACAAATTGCTAGTGCCTTTATTGTCATGTTTGCAGTTATAGATATTATAGGATCTATACCTATTATTATTAATATACGCGAACAAGGGAGAGATGTAAATGCCTCCAAAGCTACTTTAATTACCTTTCTCTTATTGATAGGTTTTTTTTACGGTGGTAATTTGGTATTGAGTTTGTTCCGTGTGGATATCGAATCTTTTGCCGTCGGTGGTTCTATA
>JALNVG010000061.1 GCA_023227685.1 Bacteroidaceae bacterium | reverse complement strand
CAAATGGAAGGAGCTGACGTAAATATGACATCCTTTGCCTCCATGAAGCATTTTCCCTTCTTTTTAAGAATAGAAAACTGGTTCTACCCTTTCGATAAAAGACACTCTAATTATATTCATAATTTAAAAAGCACAAAAAGCGATAGAAAAATTATTGATTTCCTTTTCAAAAGCGGTATGTTCTGTGATAGCGACCAATATTCACTAATATCCACAATAGATAGTATACCAACACAACAACGCGATTTATTGTTTAGTCAAATCAGTGAAAACATGGATATACTGAACGACTCTGATAATCCTAGTGCTAATATTTCGTATACAAAAGATGCTGCCACTGTTAGCAACCTATATTTACAAGACTTATATCGTTTCTTTAAACTGAATATTCATAAGAATGAATTCCACGATTTTTTTAAAGACAAACTTGACTTAGAAAATATCCCCTTGTTTAGAAACACACTCCATAGAGAATCCGATTTAAGATCAGTTGCTGATTTCATGATAAAAAGGGAGCATTGGAACAGGGTTCTGGAATTATTCGAAGAAATCAATGTCAAAGAAATACCAGAAGAAAGCAGAGCCGATTTTTATCAGAAATATGGTTATGTACTTCAAAAATTCAACATGCCAAAAGAAGCCATCAGACAATTTCTTACTGCTGACTCGTATAAGCCTGATAATGTTTGGACTAATCATCATCTTGCTACCTGCTATCGAAAGACAAAAAGTTACAATAATGCATTGATTTATTATCATAAAGTAGAGGCTACAAATCCGGAAGATCTTAAAGTGATTTTCTATATTGGTACCTGCTTAGTTGAATTAAAAAAATATAAGGAAGCGCTCAACTATTTCTTCAAGCTCAACTATCTTGATTGCAAAAGCGTTAAGGCAATGCGTGGTATCGGCTGGTGCTCATTTATGTGCAAAAAATATCAGCAAGCAACAAATTATTACGACAAAGTTATTTCTGAAAAACCACTACCTGTTGATTTTATAAACAAAGGACACGTAGCTTGGGTAACAAAAGATATTGCAAATGCAACACAAAATTACAGAACAGCTGCAACAATGATCAAAGACAGGGATAAATTTTTAGAAGTCTTTTTAAAAGACAAAGACACTCTGATTAAAAAAGGTATTAAAGAAGATGATATTTATTTAATGCTTGATATGACCATGTAATTATAGTTTTTTCAATATATCATAAAGTTTCTTCACCGGTAGCCCGACAACATTAAAATAACTACCGGAGATATGCTCGACACCGATAAGACCGATCCACTCTTGTATGCCATAAGCACCAGCCTTATCAAACGGATGAAACTGATCAACATAATAGCATATCTCATCTTCGGCCAATTGGGCAAACTCCACATCTGTCACGGCAGTAAAATGCTTCTGCCAATCAACTGTTGTAAGACATACACCGGTAATCACCTGATGAGTCTTTCCGGAAAACAAACGAAGCATTTCTACAGCCTCCTGACGATTCTTTGGTTTGCCGTAAACATGACCATCCAGCCAAACAATCGTATCAGCTGTAATTACTAATTCAGAAGACTTTATTATACTTTTATAGGCATTACCTTTCTTCCGGCAAATAAAATCAGAAATCTCCTCGCCTCTTAAAGATGCAGGATATGATTCATCCACCCCTTTTAAAGTCTTCACTGTAAAATCAACACCAAGCTGAGACAAAATTTCTTTTCTACGCGGAGAGTTAGAAGCCAAGACAATATGATATTTATTTAAATTCTCAAGCATATTCTATATTTATTACCAACCAAAAGCTTCGTCAGACATCCATTTGCCTTGGGCTTTCATCACCTGCGCAATTACATCACGGGCACAACCATATCCGCCATTGACCGACGAAATATATTTTGCTACCGCCTTTGTTTCTTGTACAGCATCATTCGGGCAACAAGAAAGTCCACATTCGTGCATTACTTCAATATCAGGAATATCATCACCCATAAAAAGAATTTCTTCATCCTTCAAATGATATTTATCTCTGAATTTTTTATAATCATAAATTTTAAGAGCTGAAGCAAAATACATATCTGTTACCCCAAGCTTTTCATAACGTCTTCGAACAGCTTCAGAACTTCCTCCTGTTATAATAGTGACACGAAAGCCTTTCTTCACAGCCAATTGAATAGCATATCCATCCTTGATATTCACTGTCCTTAAAGGATCTCCGTCCTGCGACATGGGTATAGTGCTTGCGCTCAACACACCATCAATATCAAAAGCCAAGGCTTTTATTTTCTTTAAATCATAATTAATGATGCTCATGGATACTTGCAGTAATTTGTTTATAGATTTCATACAAATCAGGAAAATCCTTCAACATCGACAGATGATTGTTAATTACATTGACATCATTTCGAACAGCAGGACCGGTCTGGGCATCATAAGGATCTATTTCATGCACTTTGCGAGCCGTCTCGTCAATAAGAGGAAACATCACATCAAAGGGAAGTTTATACTTATCAAGCAGTTCTTCTGCAAGGGTATACATATGATTCGTGAAATTTGAAATAAAAATGGCAGCTAGATGCAAGCATTTACGCTGATCGGAATTCGTCTCATATATCTTATCAGAAAGCGTAGAAGCAATTCGTTTCAAGTAATCAGTATCCTCAACAGTCCCAGCCTCTAAGAAAATAGGAATTTCTTTAAAATTAACCTCACGCAACTTACAAAAAGTCTGCATCGGATAGAACACTCCATAATGTATTGCCTTTCCCTCCCAGACACTCAGAGGTATGCTTCCTGCTGTATGTACGAGCATCGCATCAGACTTTCCTTCAACAATTTGAGGTAATAATTCGATAAAAGTAGAATCTGTTAATGTAACAAAATAAAGCTTTGCCTTCTCTGTCACTTGCGACAAATCAGTGGTATACTCGGCTTCCACCGCACGAGCTAAGGTACTTGCCGACTGCTCGGTACGACTATAAATTTGTACAATACGAAAGCCCTTTCTGTATAAAGCCTTCGCTAGATTTGTAGCTAAATTACCAGCCCCGATAAAGGCAATTTGTGTATCTTCGATACTACGTTTCATTTTCCTCCGAATTTATTAATATGTATTTTTTCCCATTGAAGATTATCCTCGTTGAATGGTTTACGTTCAATCCCCTTATGTCCGATAGCTACTATAGAAAGCACTTGTAATTGTAAAGGAATATCCAACACGTCGTGCACATATTCATTTGATGACCTACCATCTGCTGCCATTCGCTCATGCACCTGTACCCAACAACTTCCCAAGCCAAGATCCTCAGCCTGAAATTGAATAATAATCGATGCTATAGAAGCATCTTCGTACCATACGTCACTAGCCATTGGATCCGCTAAGACGACAATAGCTAAAGCGGCATCAGCCAAAAAAGAAGCGGTCTGTTGTCTACAAGAAGACAAGATTCTCAATTTCTCTTTATCATCAACCACAATAAACTGCCATCCGTTACTTCGTTTCGAAGATGGAGACATTAGAGCTGCTTTCAACAAAGTAACCACCTCATCTTGTGTCAACTCCTCACTTGTAAAACGACGTGTGCTACGACGTTTTTTTAACAAGTCATTGAAATTTCCCATAAATAATCTTTTCCCTTTATACCAAAATATAAATGCACTTAATCAAAAAAATATGATACTTAATTTTCCTTTGGCAAAGATACCTTTTTTCTAATTAAACTCGAACAAATTCATATAATATTTATCATCTGTATTTTCTCTTATTGTCATTAAAATCATTTTAACAACAATCTATTTTTTATATCGTAAAAGAAATACAGAAACTCTAATTAAAACAATAGGAGTTTAAAATAATCAACAAAAAGTTATTTAATATATAAAATATTATACGATAAAAAAACAAAATCTTTCGGAAAACGAAAAAAATCAAAAATAAATTTGTAAGTTTGCGAAGTATGCGATTAAAACTTACGACATATTATCAATGGAAATGCATTCCTGACTTTCCTGAAAAAGATGTTTTCCACTCAAAGGAGATGTTTCTTGTTTATGAATCAACTCCTGGTTATAAACCTATACTCATTATTGCTACAGACAATGGGGACCCCATTGCAAGATTGTTTTGCACCATCCATAAAACAAAAAAATGGATACCGGCTTTTCTCAGTAATCAATGTATTATTTATGGTACAAACGATTTTTTAGATCAGACGGGACTAATCGACAGCGAATCCGTATTTGGCGAAATGCTTGAGCACCTCACCAGGGAAGTCTGTAGTAAATGTTTTTTTATCGAATTCCGTAATCTCAGCAATTCTCTCTTCGGTTACAAGTACTTTCGAAAAAACGGATATTTTCCTATCAATTGGATGAGGGTAAGAAACTCTTTGCATAGTATAAAAAATGTGGAAGAACGTTACAGTTCATCTCGAATCAGACAGATAAAAAAAGGACTGGAAAACGGAGCTACAGTCAAAATAGCCGAAACCTATGAAGAAATACAGGGCTTTGCACGAATGCTCAAACGCAATTACTCATCACATATCCGCAAAACATTCCCGAACAAAATTTTTTTTCAACAAATTAATGAGATATTGGTTAAGAGTGGCAGGGCAAAGATATTTATAGTAAAATATAAAGAAAAAATTATCGGAGGCTCCGTTTGTAGCTATTCCGGCGAGAATGCCAGTCTATGGTATTCAGGGGGGATGCATACCACTTATGCTCATCAATATCCCGGAGTGCTTGCAGTTTGGGGAGCCATGAAAGATGCCCACAGATGCGGTTATCGTCACATTGAATTCATGGATGTTGGATTACCCTTTCAAAAAAATGGTTACCGCAACTTCGTAACATTATTCGGGGGGAAACTGAGCAGTACACGCAGATGGTTCAAGTTTAGATGGAGGTGGCTAAATAAGCTGTTAATTGCAGCTTATGTTTAGAGGTTATGTGAATTAAATGAAGAAACATTTCTTTCTTTACCAAGAAATGTTTTTCTTTGCAGCTAATTTGGAAAAATAAAATCAAAGTAATAACAATTAATAAAATCATATTTTATGAGTAACCAACTGGATAAAATAAAAGAATTAGTCAAGCTTCGCTCTGAAGCAAGATTAGGTGGTGGTGAAACATCTATTGACAAACAACACAATAAAGGCAAGTACACAGCTCGCGAACGTTTAGCAATGCTACTCGACAAAGGAAGTTTTGAAGAATTGGACATGTTTGTCAAGCACAGATGCACAAACTTCGGACAAGAGAAAAAACATATTCTTGGTGATGGTGTAGTAACCGGTAGTGGTACAATAGATGGAAGACTCGTTTACGTCTATGCACAAGATTTCACTGTTTTTGGTGGCTCTTTGTCTGAAACCATGGCTCAAAAGATATGTAAAGTCATGGATTTGGCGATGTCAATGGGCACTCCTTGTATCGGCATCAATGATTCGGGTGGCGCACGCATTCAAGAAGGCATTTGTGCCCTTGCAGGTTATGGTGAGATATTTGAACGCAATATTCTGGCTTCTGGAGTTATTCCACAGATTTCAGGCATTTTCGGCCCTTGTGCCGGTGGTGCAGTATACTCTCCCGCTCTGACCGACTTCACCCTAATGACCGAAGGCACATCAAATATGTTTCTTACCGGTCCGAAAGTCGTAAAAACAGTACTTGGAGAAGATATTTCTGCTGAAGAACTTGGTGGTGCAAGTGTACATTCCTCCAAATCTGGAGTTACCCATTTCACTGCTGCAACAGAAGAAGAAGCCATAGCTACCATTCGCAAATTGATCAGCTTTATTCCACAAAACAACTTGGAGGAGGCTCCGCGTATAGCATGTACAGATCCGATTGATCGTACAGACGACTTACTCAATGATATCATTCCTGATAATCCCAATAAGCCCTATGATATGTATAAGGTAATCAATAGTATTGTGGATAACGGAAATTTCTTCGAAATTCAGAAAAACTTTGCAAAAAACATTATTATAGGCTTCGCTCACATGAACGGACAATCGGTTGGTGTAGTAGCCAATCAACCTAAGTATCTGGCAGGAGTACTTGATAGCAACGCTTCGCGTAAAGCAGCCCGTTTCGTACGTTTCTGCGATGCATTCAATATTCCCCTCTTCACGCTCGTTGATGTTCCTGGATTCTTACCCGGATCAGGACAGGAACACAATGCCGTCATACTTCATGGAGCAAAATTGCTCTATGCTTACGGTGAAGCTACCGTGCCTAAAGTTACTGTTACCTTGCGTAAATCATACGGTGGTTCACATATCGTGATGAGTTGCAAACAACTCCGTGGCGATGTCAACTATGCATGGCCATCAGCCGAAATTGCAGTAATGGGTGGAGCTGGAGCTGTAAGTATTCTTAATGGTAAAGAGGCAAAGGCACAAGAAGATCCGAAAGCATTCTTAGCAGCAAAAGAGAAAGAATACACAGAATTGTTTGCCAATCCATATGTTGCCGCTCAATATGGTTATATTGATGACGTTATAGAACCGAGAAATACTCGTTTCCGTGTCATCAGAGCTTTAAGTCAATTGAGAACAAAAAAGCAAAGGAATCCGGATAAGAAACATGGAAATATTCCTTTGTAATTTTTCTTTTATTTTTAAACATATATGATAAATCGTTATTAAAAATGGGCAAAAAAAATTCAGAAAAGAAAGTTGCTAAGACTACAAAAGCAGCTACCCGTAAAATTTCGGAAGAAGTGATAGCTGTTATCGCTATGGCCATTCACGAATATCAGGAGGATGTACACGACAAAGAAACCAATGTACTGACTATAAATCAAAAGATTCAAGACAATTCGCCTTGGGGTTTGAAGGTCCTGACTCTACGCCATATACCTACATTAAACAAATAACAGAAAATAAAAGTTAAGATGAAAGAATATAAATATAAAATCAACGGCAAGAAATATGATGTCACAATAAAGGACGTCGACGAAAATTTAGCAGAAGTTGAGGTTAATGGGAATTCTTATAAAATAGAATTGGAAAAGCCTGTTAAGGCTGAGACACCGAAAGAAGACATCAAAACTGTTGCAAAAGCACAGATTAAACAGACTACAGCTCCGGCCGCCGCTACACAAACCCCTATATCCGGCACGGGCAAAGGCGTAGGCGTACAATCACCTCTACCTGGTATAATAATCGACATAAAGGTAAAAGTAGGCGATGTAGTAAAGAAAGGCCAAACTGTTCTAATATTGGAAGCCATGAAGATGGAGAACAATATTTCTGCTTCTGTTGATGGAACGATTAAAGAAATTAAGATAAATAAAGGCGACTCCGTACTTGAAGGCATAGATCTCGTTATTATCGGCTAAAATATTTATTAGCGAATCAATATCAATAATTATAAAATATAAAAAGCGTGTTCCATCTTCAAAAGAAGATAAGAACACGCTTTTTATATACAAGCATTTATTTTATCGTCACTTCAGAAACAGCCTCATCGTTTTTTATCAATCACACAACTACACCATAACGAAAACGTTTGCATAAATATTAACATGAACTTGAAGAAATAAAGACTTGATAAATAGATATAATCTATTATATTTGTATAGTTAAGTTTATTCGAAAACATTAATATTATGAGAAAATTTTTCTTTTTACTAAGTACTTTATTAGTATCACTAAACATTTTTGCAGCTATGAAAATCGATAAAATCGATCCCCCTTGTTGGTTTACAGAAATGAATAATTCCAAATTGCAACTAATGGTTTATGGTAAAAACATCAGTAACACTACAGTTTCCGTCGATTATCCCGGAGTTTCATTAAACCATATTGTCAAACTGGAAAGTCCGAATTATCTTATTGTCTATCTCAATATCGACAAAAGCGCCAAACCGGGAATGATTAATTTAACCTTTAAAGGAGGAGAAAAAAACATCAAACAAAAATACGAATTAAAAAAACGTATTAAAAAAGGATGCGAGCACAGGGGATTTGACATGTCCGATGCTTTATATCTCCTAATGCCTGACCGTTTTGCCAATGGTAACCCAGACAATGATTATATCAAAGGCATGGCTCCTTACAAAGTTGACCGCGAAGATCCGAATGCACGCCATGGCGGCGATTTGGCCGGTATAGAACAACATCTTAACTATTTTAATGATTTGGGTATTACAGCATTGTGGTTTACGCCCGTACTGGAAAACAATATGGATGGAGGCTCCTATCACGGTTATGCAACAACCGATTATTATAAAATTGATCCGCGCTTCGGCACTAATGAGGAATTCAAAAATTTGATTGACGAGGCACACAAACACCATCTTAAAATCATAATGGACATGATATTCAATCACTGTGGTGTGAATCATGAATGGATAAAAGACATGCCGTCAAAAGATTGGTTCAACAATTCCGATTATAAAAAGAACTTCGTACAAACATCTTTCAAACTCACTCCTGATGTCGATCCATACGCTTCAAAATATGATTATAATCAAATGGGCAACGGTTGGTTTGTATCCTCCATGCCGGATTTGAATCAACGCAATCCTGAAGTATACCAATATCTGGTGCAAACAAGTATCTGGTGGATTGAATACGCCGATATTGATGGTATTCGCATGGACACTTATCCATATGCAGACTACGACGCAATGAGCCATTGGATGAAAGAAATTAACGACGACTATCCCAACTTCAACGTTGTAGGTGAAACTTGGGTAACGGAACCTCCATACACTGCTTGGTGGCAAAAAGATTCAAAACTTTCAGCGCCATATAATAGTAACTTAAAAACAGTAATGGACTTTAGCTTCTATGACAAGATGAGTAAAGCTAAAAATGAAGAAACGGATAATTATTTCACTGGTCTCAATCGTATCTATAACAATTTCGTATATGACTATCTCTATCCGAACCCATCATCTATTTTGGCTTTCTTAGAAAATCACGACACAGATCGTTTTTTAGGTAATACCCAGCGCTTTGATTTGCTCAAGCAAGCTGCAACCCTCCTACTCACCACACATCGCATTCCACAATTATATTATGGTACAGAAATAATGATGAATGGAATAAAAACCATATCTGACGGCAATGTACGCAAGGACTTCCCCGGTGGATGGATCAGCGACAAACAATCGGCATTTACAGCCAATGGCCGGACAGAGATACAAAACAAATGCTATAACTTCTTCCGGACACTACTGAACTGGCGCAAGGGTAATGAACTTATATCCAAAGGAAAAATGATTCAATTCATACCCCAAAATGGTGTCTATGTATACGCACGTACCTACAATGGGAAAACAGCATTAGTCATGCTCAACGGTACGGATAAAGAAGTAGTACTACCATTGAAGTATTATGATGAAATTCTACAAGGCAAGGATGAAGGCAAAGATGTATTGACAGGCAATGTCATTAAATTAAAAGAAGAATTGAACATGACACCAAGAGAATCTCTTGTTATCGAATTTTAATTTCCCAAATTAAAAATAGAAGGCCGTTTGCAATAATTGCAAACGGCCTTCTTTATTTTTCAAAAAGAAAAATCAACACTTTCTTTATTGAGCCAAATGATTATTAGAACCCAATACATTGATAATCTTATGTTTGTACAAAGCTTCCATACTATCACGAGCCGGTCCAAGATACTTACGAGGATCAAATTCACCTGGCTTCTCTGCAAATACCTTACGTACAGCAGCAGTCATGGCCAAACGACTATCCGAATCAATATTGATCTTGCAGACAGCAGATTTGGCAGCCTTGCGTAATTCATCTTCAGGTATACCGATAGCAGCAACCATCTTGCCTCCAAATTTATTGATAGTATCAATATATTCTTGAGGAACAGAAGAAGATCCGTGAAGTACGATTGGGAATCCCGGAAGTTCTTTCATTACACCATCCAATACATCAAATGCCAATGGAGGAGGAACCAAACGACCTTTAGCATTAAGTGTGCACTGCTCAGGTTTGAATTTATAAGCCCCATGAGAAGTACCGATAGAAATAGCCAGACTGTCAACACCGGTTTTTGATACGAAGTCAACAACCTCTTCAGGTTTTGTATAAGTGTGATGTTCAGCCTTAACCTCATCTTCAACACCTGCCAAAACACCAAGTTCACCTTCAACTGTTACATCGAATTGATGAGCATATTCAACAACTTTCTTTGTCAAAGCAACATTCTCATCATAAGGAAGTTGAGAACCGTCAATCATGACAGAAGAAAATCCCATATCGCAGCAAGATTTGCAAAGTTCAAAAGAATCTCCATGATCAAGATGAAGAACCAATTCCGGATGAGCACAGCCCAATTCCTTAGCATACTCTACAGCACCTTCAGCCATATAACGAAGCAAAGTCTGATTTGCATAATTACGGGCACCTTTTGAAACTTGTAAAATAACCGGAGATTTAGTCTCTGCAGAAGCTTTTACAATTGCTTGTAACTGCTCCATGTTATTAAAGTTGAATGCAGGAATAGCATAACCACCTTTAATTGCGCGGGCAAACATTTCTTTAGTGTTTACCAAGCCTAACTTTTTGTAACTTACCATTTTGTTTAATGTTTTATAGTTAGTTTTTAATAAAATCTACGCAAAAGTAATCATTCTGATCCTAAAAATAAAAGATTGCCAGTGAAAATATTGAGAAATTCACTTAAATAAAAGTTTATGTAGTTATTTTGCAACATCCACTTTATAATAAATAACACCAAAAGAAATACTTTTAATAAAAAAATCTTGAATTCCTTTTTCAATTCAAATAAAAGCTTTAAATTTGCAGTCTAAAAATAGACCATTACACTATTTTTTACCGAAAATAGGATTAATAATATAATTAAAAAATAATAGCTAAAATGAAAAAAGATATTCATCCAAAGACATACCGTCCGATAGTATTCAAGGATATGTCTAATGGCGATATGTTCTTGTCACGTTCTACTTGCGCTACAACTGAAACTGTTGAGTTTGAAGGTCAAGAGTATCCTATGGTTAAAGTCGAAATTTCAAGCACTTCACATCCGTTCTACACTGGTAAATCCACATTGGTAGATACAGCAGGTCGTGTAGATAAATTCCATAGCCGTTATGGTGATCGTAAGAAAAAGATATAATTTATATTTTATATATAAAAAAAGAATCCAATATTAATTTATTGGATTCTTTTTTTATACAAAAACATTCTATCAGAAATTAACAAAAAGTTTAAAGCTATGTTTCGGTATAACCATACTTTGTGTAGCAGATGATACAGACAAACCTCCTTTTGAAATATAGTCAGTCCACATACCTGTAGACGGAAACGGTACACTGATAGTCGCATCCGCATTGGCAAAATTACCGGCTACAACTAATTTCTTTGTTGTATTTTGCAAAACCAAGAAACGTCCGTTATCCCAATTAGTTGTTGTAACCTGCCAAGTGAAATTAGAACTTGTGTCAAACAAATCTTCGTTATCGTTACGAAGCTTCATCAACCTAGCATACGTATCATATAACGCTTTACGATCCACATCACTATAATAATCCCACTTTACCGGTTTTTTAGAAGTGTCATTATCCGTATTATTCGACTGCTTGGTTGAATAATCATAACCCAACTCACCAAACTGCCAAATCATTTTTGGCCCGGGCACGGTAAGAAAGAAAGCGGTATTTACTTCAAGCTGTTTCATACGATCAGCATTGCTTGTCTTGAAATCATAATTACCCCAAGTCTTTTGTTTATATGCCATACGTTCTTCGTCATGACTCTCCATATAACCTACCCAATTACCCTTTGATTCATAGAGATTTGAGAAATTACTATTTTCAGTATATCCCATGGCCGACTGACAATAAGCCGTATTCAAATTACGCCACATATAAATACCATCATTGGCTAGCGCATTTTCTTCTTTTGAATCGGTAAAGAGTTCCAATATAGTCATCACATTAGAGTTCTTGGCCTTTATAGCATCTGCGTAATATTCCAGATTCGCTATGCGGGAAGCATCATAATTACTTGCTGTAGCCTCTGTAGAAGCTGTCTGCGTAAAACCTTTAGCCAGATCAAAGCGAAAACCATCTACATGATATTCATCAATAAGATATTCCAAATTACGTTTGAAATAATTACGCACAAGTGTCGAAGTATGATTGAAATCGCAAAAAACACTGTAGGGATGCGGAGCATCAACATTCATCCACGGGTTATTACCAGCAGGTTTGTTGTTCGTTTTATCCCAATAAAGTTTAACCAGTGGACAATTGGTCGTAGCATGATTAAAAACCACATCAAAAATAACAGCTATATTATCCTGATGACACTTATCAATAAACTGTTTATACATTCGAGAGGTCCCGTATGCCTTGTCTAGTGCAAAATAGAAACAAGGATTATAACCCCAACTGTCGTTACCGTCAAATTCTTGCACCGGCATCAGTTCAATAGCATTAACTCCAAGATTTTTAAGGTAATCAAGCTTCGCCAAAGCACCCTCCACATCACCGGACGAAGTAAAATCACGCAATAGCATTTCATAAATTACCAAATCTTTCTTGTCGGCTATCTTATAATCACTGACCTGCCAATTGTAACTATCTTCCTGAAT
>JALNVG010000060.1 GCA_023227685.1 Bacteroidaceae bacterium | reverse complement strand
TGGAACAGAGGAATAGTAATTGCTGCCATACTTGTTTTATTCGGAATTTTTTGTGTTCCCCATAGTCTGGGCGGCTCCGAATTAAACAGAACTACCGGACAAATAGAATCTGCTTCTGAAAACAAATAAAACTCAATTATTATAATTCAAATCATATGAAAATCAATAGAAAATTTGTATTGCATGATATAAAGCAAGAACATTTTATAATTTGCACAGACGACAAAGACATTAATATTAACCGTATTATCACTCTTGACGATATATCGGCTGAGGTTTGGAACGAAGTTGCAAATAAAAATTTTACTGTCGAAGATATCGTAACCTACTTGCTTGGTAATTATGATGTGGATGAAACAACGGCTACAAATGATGCAAAAGCTCTTATAGAAGACTGGACAAATAAAGATTTTATAAAACAATAGTGATATAAATACACAACAAGAGAAATACCATTATACAAAAAGAGCCTCTAAAAGTTAATCTTTCAGAGGCTCTTACACGTAATGTAATTCTTCATGAAACCCCTTTAGTTTTAAAAATGAATCACACAAACGCTAATATCATACGGAATAAAAATATTATCTTTTAGACATAGATAGAATGAAAACAACAATCAATGAGCAGCCTTTCCCGCAAGATTAATTACTTTAAGATCATCTACTTTTTGTTCTTGAAGCACATCGGCAAAATAAGATGGGCGAGTGTCGCCCCAACGAACGGAACAATTGCGAATAGTTACATTCAATGCATTATTCAGACAAAAACCATAAGTTTTACCCTTGATGAATAAATCTCCCTTACAAGGACGCTTGTCGTAAATACCACCCTTGAAATTTGTACGCTTGCTAATCAACAAATCCACCTGATCAAAATAGAGATTCTGCAATTTGTCTTTTGTATCAGCACCAACAAATACACCATTCTCACCTACACATTTTATATTGCTAAAGTAGATATTAGTCACAACGCCTACACTATAATCGACCATTCCCTTAGGAAAACGCCACCCGGCATCTTTGTGATCTCCGGCCTTACGCGTATAGGCTGTCACATAAATTGGCTCGGATTTACCCCACCAAACATCCGAAAAAAGTTTGCAATCCACTTGTATATTTGAAAACATCACATCTTCAACCGTTCCCTCATCACGATTTTGGATACCTATACCGCGGTTACTATCTCTAATAATACAATTATCAAAAACCACGTGACTTATCTTATCCATATTTTCAGAACCGATTTTGATGGCACAAGAACGAGAGGTCATAATACAATTAGTCACAGCTATATTCTCACATGGCCCAAGTTCTGCATATTCACGACGATTTTTCAAGCAAATGCAATCATCACCGGATTTAATATAACAATTACTGATACGTACATTCGTTGAATGATCCACATCAATGCCATCACCATTACGTATTTTCAAGTTGTTAAGAAGATTTATTCCGTCTATCGTTACATTATTACAACCTACCAGATGAATGCCCCAATAGGCCGAATTACTAATAATCACATCCTTTATTTGTATATTTTTCCCATTGATAAGTGTTAATAAATGCGGACGTGGATCAAATTCATGAACGGGTTTCAACTCATAAGAATCTTCTAACTCTTTGCCCATAAAAGCGACACCATTGCCATTAATTTCTCCTTTGCCAGAAATACTGACATCTTTAATATTCTCACCGCTGATCCACATCATTCCTTCGCCACGATTGTCTTTGAAAGCACTCTTAGTGTATACACTTTCCTTTGGGTTAGCTAGCAACTTAGCATTAGCCTCAACATGTAAATCGACAAAGGAAGCAAGAGTGATAGGACTTGTCATATAGACACCACCGGATGGAACTACCACTTGTCCGCCACCCGCTTTGTTGCAGGCATCAATCGCTTTCTGAATGGCTTCAACATTATCGGTTAAACTATCTCCTTTAGCTCCATAATCGACTATATTAAAGACTCTATCAGACGATTTATTGCTTTGACAGGATACTAAGACTCCAACTAGTAGTAATAAGAGGAGTGTATTCTTCTTTCTCATAAATATTGTATTTTACTGTTTATTGCCCGACATAAAGGGCCTAGACACAATGATGGCTTTAAAGGCCATAAGATCAACCTTATGGCCTTGTCTTTATTTTATTAGTATCCAGTATTCTGTGTCCAGTTGGTATTAGAATTCATAACACTTGTAGGAATCGGGAATATACGACGCCATTTCTGAGTCTTGGCAGCTGAATTTACAACATGTTTCAACCCCCAATCGCTTTCGTATTGACCAAAACGGATCAAGTCATTGCGACGCCACATCTCACTAAAGAACTCACGTCCACGTTCGTCAAGAATATCTTGCAAAGTAGGAGATGCAGTTATTGTAGGAGCTTTTACATAACTGCGAATCTGGTTGAACAAACTCATAGGAGTATCGTTATTGGTAGCTGTTGCACCGCGGAGAATAGCTTCAGCTTTCATCAGTAGAATGTCTGCATAACGGAAAATAGGCACATCGTTACTTTGGTTACGACCATAGGTGTCATAGTCGGCAGCCTGAATACTCCACTTGATACAACGGTAACCCTGATTCCAACCATTGAAATCATTACCTACATTCAAAGAGGTATCATCTGGTGTAAGTAAAGTAACGTTTTTGGTAAGCACTACACGCTGTCCGTTATACATATAAGGTGTTGTGGTTTTAGCAAAGGTTGAAATATTATATGTATAAAGCGAGCCTTTCAAAATGATATCATTACGTTCGTCTCCTTCCAGATTGAAACGATCGGCTGCTTCAGGTGTAACTGTGAAAATACCACCGGCGTTCTTAGAGAGTGTTACACCGAGCAAACCAGTACCACTTGCTCCATCATTATTGAATTTAGGCCAGAATTGGAATCGGGCGTATGTCATACCTTGTGCTGTTGCATTATCATAAGGCATTGCATAGATGAAATCCTTAATCAGGTAACCATTATTTGGCATGAACTTCTTGCGATAACTATCGCTCAGATTAAACTTACCGCTATTAATTAGTTCATCACAGTATTTCACTGCATCATTCAGTTTGGAGTTTGTCAAAGTGGGATCATAATTAGCAACATCACTAGAAGTGTAAACAGCCCAATTCAGGTAAAGTTTTACGAGAAGAGCTTCAGCCATCCATTTAGTCGGTTTTCCATAAGTCGAAGCATCAACATCTTCGGACAAGCCGCCAGAATTAATGGCACGGAGTAGATCGTCCTCTATAAAGGCTGCTACATCAGCACGTGGAGAACGATCAATTGCCTCAGCATCTCCAATAACATGATCCAACATAGGAGCATCGCCAAACATATCCATAAAGATGAAATGATAGAAAGCACGCATTGTCAAGGCTTTTGCGATAGACTTATCAGTTGCATCCTTGCCTCCAAGGTCTACAATAACCTGATTACACTTGGTAATGGCTCCGGTGATATCACCAAGCCAATCGATATGTGCATCATCCGGATTAGTCATGTGAAGCGAAGCGTGAACATAATTACCACCGTCATACCAGTTACCACCATAAGTAACTGCCATAAATTCATCGGAAGATAAACATGCGGCTTCAACATAACGACGTCCTAAAGCACCACGGAATCCATAGTATAAATCCGCCATCTTTGCCTCGGTTGCAATTTCGCTACTCGGATAAGAAGTATAGGTAGACTTGATATCTACATCCAAATCGGTACAGGCCGTTGCTGATGATAACAGCAAACCTGCAAATAAGGTATTTTTAATATAACTTTTCATTGTAAGTTCAATTTTTAGATGATTAGAAATTAATATTTACACCTAACATAAATGTACGAGTACGAGGATAATAGTTAGTACGTCTATCCATTCCCGGTTCCAAGCCGCCAAGATTTATTTCAGGATCACGACCGGAATAGCCAGTAATTGTAAACAGGTTATTGCAGGTTGCATATACCTTGAGTGAATTAACCCAATTACCCATATTTCCGAAAGAGTAACCCAAAGAGAGGGTTGACAAACGGAAATAGTCTCCATTCTCTAACCAACGATCAGAAGGAGCTTGCGACTGAACATCTGTAGCCTTTTGTTCTGTAGCTACTGATTTCAATACATTTCTACCTTCGGTAACGAAAGCTACGTTACTATATTGTTCGCGAGTTGCATTATAAATTTTATTGCCAAAAACGCCTGTAAAGAACAGGTTCAAACTCCAATTCTTATATTTGAAGTTGTTTGTCCAACCCAAATTCAACTTAGGCTGCGCACAACCTGTAATAGTACGGTCCGTATCAACCGGGTCTTTTGTCGTTTCACCGGTGCGTTTACCAGTTTCCGGATCATGTTTGTAGAATACTGATACGCCGTCTGAGTTATAACCAGCCCATTCATAAGTATAGAAAGTTCCAAGTGGATGACCTTCCATAATACGCTCTACTTGTGCATTTGAAGAATAACCTGCAATTTCAGGATCACCTGTTGCAATATAATCTACAGAATAATCACTGTTGGAAATACTCTTCACATTATTTTTATTGTGTGAAAGGTTCAAGCTTGTATCCCAAGTGAATTTCTTTGTACTAATAGGGGTTGCATTGATTGTAAGTTCAATACCTTTATTGTTAATATCACCTACATTTGCATACATAGTACCATAAGGATAGCGGTTTGTTGATACATTATATGAATAAATCAAATCGCTTGTACGTTTATCATAATATTCGATTGTACCACCTAGACGCCCTCCAAAGAAAGTAAAATCAAGGCCTACATTGAGCATTGCAGTTCGTTCCCATTTCAAATTAGGATTTGCATTTGACTGAGCAGCGATTGTACGGTAAAGACTGGAATTTCCGTTAGCGTCCGTATAGTTAAACCATCCGGAAGGACCATAAGTCTGAATTGCCTGGAAAGCGCCAAATCCCAAAGAGTTACCGCTGACACCATAACCTACACGGAATTTCAAATCATCAAACACGTTCAAATCTTTGATGAATTTCTCTTCACTCAAACGCCATGCAAGAGATACAGAAGGGAATGTTCCCCAACGATTGTTCGCACCGAAAGCAGAAGAACCATCACGGCGAACAGTAGCCTGAAGCATATATTTGCTATTATAGGAATAATTCAAACGACCATAGAAAGAAATCATACGGAGTGTTTCCAATGCATAGGCAGTTATACCACTCATATCCATTTTGTTAGCAAAAGCAAGGTTATAGTATGAAGTAGCATCGCTATAGAAATCATAAACAGTCAGGCCAAAACCATCATTATTGTCCTTTTGCTCATAAGAATAACCGGCCATCAAACCTAATTTATGAACTTTAGCAAATGTATGATCATAATTGAAATAAGTTTCCAGCACTTTCTTTTTATTTTCAAGAGTTCCACGATAAGCCTGTCCATTGGTAGTAACGATCTGAGACAGTGTCGTATTGTAATTATTATAGTTGATTTGCTCGTTTTCATAAGAAAAATTCAAGTTCCAAACTAAATCCTTATTGATTCGCAGAGTGGCCTTACCCGTTCCCTGAAGAACTTTCTTAATCGTTTCGTAAGTGTCCTCATAGATCATGGATAGCGGGTTGTAATATTGACTTACTGATGTGTAATTATACCACGTTCCATCTTCTTTTTTTGTAGGAAGTAAAGGTGAATAATAGTTCATGGCATCAAACACACTTTGACCATCTTTACTTGATGAAACAGTCTTACCTTTACTCTGTACCGCATTAACATTGAAAGCCAGAGTCAGACGATCATTCAAACATTTTGTCTGTGCATAAGCACGACCTGAAATACGTTCAAATTCAGTACCGAGCACAATACCTTCCTTATTCAAATAACTCAAGCTGGCATTGTAGCTGGAACGTTCATTTCCTCCGTTAATAGAAACATTATGACTGTGGCTGACTGCCGTACGAAGCACTTCATTATTCCAATTCGTATTGTAACCCTCATCATTAGGAAGTGTAATATCGTTAGCCAATGCATAAGAATGCAAATCGCTGGCTGACATCATATCAAGACGTTTGGCAATGTTATCAAATCCAACATAACCACTATATGAAACAGATGAACGATCCGTTTTGCTTCCTTTCTTTGTCGTGATAACAATCACACCATTGGCAGCCTTAGAACCGTAAATAGCAGTTGCAGATGCGTCACGAAGTACATCAATTGATTCAATGTCCTCTGGAGCTATAAGATTCAAAGACATACCTGGAATACCGTCAATAACATAATAGGGTTCCATCGCTTCACCTGTACGCAGAGAAGATGCACCACGCAGAGAGATGGAAGTTGTTCCTGCTGTAGGGTCACTACTCTGAACGACCGTTAATCCAGGGACCTTGCCTTGCAACAACTGTCCGGGATCGGTATACACACCGGTATTCAGTTTGTCAGCTTTCACTGTAGTAATAGAACTGGTGACATCCTTACGGGTCATACTGCCGTAGCCTACCACTACCACTTCATCCAACGTTTTGTTGTCTTCTTTCAACACGATAGTAATAGAGGATTGATTCGTGAGCTTTACTTCTTGGGAGATATACCCAATATAAGTAAATGCAAGAATCTTTCCAGAAGGAGCTTTGATATTGAACAAACCATCTATATTAGTAATTGTACCAATGGTTGTCCCTTTCACGAGAACATTCACACCAACGAGTGGTTCTCCTTTCTCGTCTTTTACTTTACCGGATATGCTGGTTTGAGCAAAAGCGGAAATACTAGTCATCAGAAAGACGAATAGATTAAAAAAAAAAGTTTTTCGCATAACATGATAATTAAAAGGTTAATAAAAACGATTTATTGTAGGCGAATGTAAATATTTGCTTGGTAGAATAGGGTGAAAATCAAAAATAAAAGGTGCATTTTTGAACAGAACCTTCTATCTTTAACACTATCGTAGCAAATATTTCTATATTGTACTTGGCAGTACTCCAAATTTCTTCTGAAAACAGCGAGTAAAGTACTTTGGATCATTGAATCCCACTTCGTAAGCTATCTCGGAAATATTCATATTCTTGGTCTGCTTATTAATAAGGATAAGCTCATATGCCTTTTGTAACCGATAATTACCGATAAACTTCGCAGTAGACTGTCCTACAACTCCCTGCAGTTTCTGATTAAGCAATGTCTTGCTAATACACATCTTGCCAGCAAAGATATTTACATCAAAATCTGAATCTTTATAACATAGTTCAACTACTTGCATCACATTTTTGAAAAACTTATTATCACATGATTCTTCATTAATCTCTAACAACTGCGGGTCCATATGCAAGGCAAACCGCTTCTGGCTATTTTTCCGATTATTCAAAATATTATAAATGCGGACTAATAAAAGCTCCTCACTAAAGGGCTTTTGGATATATTCATCCACCCCAATACGGAAACTATCTATACGTACCTCTTCGGAAACCTTAGCAGTAAGTATTAATATCGGAATATGCGAAATAGAAAAATCGGACTTTATACGCCGAGACAACTCTATACCATCCATTACGGGCATCATCAAATCACTAATGATGAAATCTACCGGCACCGCTTTTAGCAACTCAAGGGCCTGCTCACCGTCACCGGCCTCAACCACATTATACTCAGCCGATAAGATAGAACGAATATACAACCGCATATCCGGATTATCATCCACAATAAGAATAGTAAGTTTTGACGATACTTTATCCGATTTTTCGGGAACGCATGCTGAAGATAATTCCACAGTAGGCTGATGAGACGCTGATTCCTTAGTAGGCTTTAACGAAAGTGACTGCGGAGGAACAAATAATGGTAATGTTGATGGTTGTTCATCCGCGGGATCCAACGGCATCAATAGGCGGAACGACGCTCCTAGACAACGATTATTCACCGCATAAATACGTCCGCCGTGCTCATTTACAATCCGCTTACATACATATAAACCTATACCCGTACCACTTTGACCCACCATTGGATATTTCACAGTTTTCCGCGATTGATAAAATCGATCAAAAATCAAATCCAAGTCCTTCGGAAGTATTCCCACGCCAGTATCCAATACAGACAGATAAAGTTGGGATTGCCCTCGATCGTTAATATATACATACAAATAGAATTTTATCTTTCCTCCATTCGGAGTAAACTTAATAGCATTTGACAAGAGATTAACCAATACTTTTTGCATCCACTCTTCATCATAAAAATAGTATGTATTTTTGAGATGAATGTAACTAATCACTTCAATATGCCGATCTTTGGCATATGCCTCAAAAGGCAACAATACATCTCTTACAAAAGTCCGCAGATTGTTACGCTCTTTTTTTATGATCACTTTACCCGACTCCACTTTTCTGAAGTCAAGTAGCTGATTGACAAGCGACAATAGTGATTTGCAATTTCGTTGCACAATATTCAATTGCTCCATAACTTTCGGATTATGACTTATACGCAACGCTCTATCTACCGGCCCCATGATGAGCGTGATAGGAGTACGAAATTCGTGCGTTATATTGGTAAAAAAAGAAATTTTATCCGCTGTCACCTCCTGGATTTTTTTTGAAAGATCGATTAGTTGGCGCTTTTGCTGCGTAAGCAAATCATTCTGATGCGAAAGTACATCCATTTTTTCTTCCAGCGCCAACGTTCGCTCTTTCACCTTTTCTGTCAACACACGTTTCTGCTCCTTATACATGGCAATACGCCACTGATAAAAATAATACGTTGCTATACCAACCAAAAGAATCATCAGAGAATAAAACCACCACGTCTTATAAAAATAAGGTGATACAATAATGGCTAACTCTGTCACTTGCCCCGAATGCTTATTCGCAGAATTTTTCTCTTTAACCTGAAACACATAATGCCCCGGTCTTAAATTCGTATAACTTGCGAAATGACGTCCCGACGTACATTCAATCCAGGTTTCATCAAAATTCTTCAGACGATAAACGTACTTCACATTCTCAGCATTTTCAAAATCAAGTGCCGAGAAATCCACAGAAAAAGACTTATCGCTTTCACGCAAAGACAGCTGTTTCGTCCACGAAATACCCTGTTTCGAGAATCGGCTCTGTCCTTGTGTAACGGCGTTATTCGATACAAATAGGCGAGTCAATACCACCTTTTTTGCGTGTTTGACAACAGATTGATTACCATCATTCACTCCAATCATACCATTAATGCAACCAAAATAGAGTGTCCCGTCCGTAGAACGACAATAAGCATTAGGATAAAATTGGTCGGAAAGCAATCCGTCAGATTCAAAATAATTGGTAAAATTCTTTAGGTAAGAAGTATAGCAAGAAAGCCCATTATTCGTGCTAAGCCAAAGACGTCCCTGACGATCTTCCACAATACCATAAATTGTATTATCCGGCAAGCCATCTTTCATCGTATAATTTCTAAAAATAAAACGATTTTCTTTCTCGCCGACAAGACGATAGAGCCCGTAGCCGTTACTTCCCACCCAAATAGTACCTTTTGAATCTTCAAACACGCAATTAATCTTTTCTATCAAACGACTATCCGGATTATTGAGTTTATATTTCATGTATCGATAACTCACGTTCATCCTATTCAAAGCAAAAGAATAAAGATCAATAACAATAAGCCCATGCTGCGTACCTATCCAAAGACGTTTTTTACGGTCAATAAGCATACCGAGCAGGATATTGTTGGGAACCTCATCTGTAGGCAAAGCAAGATTGGTAAAAGTGTGTCGATTCAAATCATAAAAAGAAACTCCCGCTGATGAGCCGATCCAAATACCACCATTAAAAATATCAAGGCAAAGTGAACCGATAGAATTGCTTTTTAAAGGACTATTTGTTGTTGTAAAATGAGTGAAATCGGCAGAACCTGAACCTTTTATAGTGGTACAATTAAGCCCACCACCGAGAGTGGCAACCCAAAGCCAACCACGACCATCACTAATAATACTACTCACGGAATTATTACTCAAACTATGTGGATTTCTAGCATCGTATCGGAAGTGGACAAATGCACCGCTTCCGCGCTTGCGAAAACTAAGTCCATTATCCACATTACCCACCCACAGATTGCCTGAAGGATCATCATAAATACAATTCACCGGATTATCAGGCAAACTATAAATATCATCTTTATCAAAAGTGAAAAGTTGCAAACTAAGGTGACGACGCACCATTTTATTGAGTCCGCCAATCTCGGTACCAATCCACAATATTTGACCATCACTATAAAGACAATTGATAAAATTATTATTAATAATCCTACCGGAGACCGGTCTCGAATGCTCAAGGCGAACAAAATCATCGGCAGAATAATCATAAAAATTCAATCCCCGAAGAGTAGACACAACAAGTGTATTGTTAGAAATAACTGTCAAATCGGTAATATTATTGGCCGTAAGTGTATTTGTATATTCATCATTAGAGCGATAACATTTATAAGCGTGCGTAACCGGATTATAGCGATAGAGACCATTACTGGTACCTATCCAGAAATCACCACGATATTTTACGACCCCATGCACTTGTGTCTGCGCATCAAAAATGGGACGATCGAATACCCGCTGTAACAGAAGTCTTGATTTCCCTGAAGATTCCACCTTATATATATGGTGACCATATCCTATAATAACTTCTCCCCCTACAAGATTGAGTGAAGTTATGGGAATAGGATGTTTATCATAAGTGGAAAACAAAAAATTACAACCAAGAATACGACCATTATTATCAAAGCTAAGACAATAAAGATTTGTTTGCGTAGCAAGCCAAATAGCATTCCGATCGTCTCGAAGAATATAAAAAACGGGCTCTTGATGAAGATCTTCGCTTTTAAAAATAGAATAATCAATTTTCACAAGTCGATTTGATCGTAAATCAAGCAAATCAAGTCCAGCCTCTGAAGCTATCCAAAGTCGGTTTAATTGATCTTCACAAACCTGATTAACAAAATTGGCACGCAACGTAACATCAGTAGAAGAAATATTATAATTAACAAAACTATATCCATCATAGCGGGACAATCCGTTATGAGTAGAAAGCCACAAAAATCCCTGGCTATCTTTATAAATATGATTGATAAAATTATGCGGCAATCCTTCATTAATAGTAATTGCAGAAAAAATATACTGGTCCATAATCTTTTGCAAAGTAACATCTGTTGCCCTACAAAAAGACGGTATAAGCAGCAACATGATTAAAAATAATCTTATATTGCAAAACATTAGCAAGCCATGGTGTTTTTGTATCATACGTCTATATTAAATGATACAAATATACTTATTATCTTGAACTTCAACAACAGACATACGGCTATATTCACCTTCCCACCTGTATCGCATATAATTCAGGTTCTTAAACTTTTTTATATTTTTATATAAATTTTTCTTTTAAAAAGCGGATAGCTGACAAGCCAACAAATCATAACAAAGACAACCGCATAAACGAGGGATGCCAGAAAAGCATCCGCTATGACAGCGGCAATACCCGTATAAATAACATTGCCGATACCGAAATCATGAAAAATAATCGACAACAATTCGCTGAAGACATAAAGAAATAACGGATTCATGCCGAAAGAAACGAAAAACGGTGTCCATCGCTTGCTCCCCTTTTCATCGATGACATACATGAGAAACGCCAGCAAACAGGAAGCTGTTCCGCAGGTAAACAGCACAAATGAAGGCGACCAGATGCGCTTGTTGAAAGGAATACCGTAATTCAACAATAATCCGCCCATCATAAGTACGAAACCGAAAAGCATCAGGTGGAGCATCTTATCGCGTAGTTCTTTTGACTCCATGATCAACTTTCCGCACCAAAAGCCCAGCAACGTATGGGCCACTGACGGAATGATGCCCAGTACGCCTTCAGGATCAACAGGACTCTTGTGATAAAGATGAGAGGCACCGAACAGATAACGGTCTACAACAGCAAGAACATTGCTCCCGTGGCAATCATATCCGTTGCCAATAGACAAAATTAAGGCATAAGCCACAAGTAAGCCACCAATAATCCAGGGGATAACCTTGTGACTGACCGTAATGGCGATTACCGACACGATGCCGTAGCATAATGCGATACGCTGCAACACCCCGGGAATACGGAGATGCCCGAAAGGCAAAAAATCACCTGCACAACAACCTTCAAACCAGTAAATACCCCAACCGATGAGCAGGATAAGAATGGTTCGCTTCAATATTTTCTTCCCTACCGGAGCCGACCGGCAAAACCGATACTTACGCAATGAGATATAGGTGGAGATTCCAACCATAAATAGAAAGAAAGGAAAGACTACATCTGCAATAGACAATCCGTTCCAAAGAGAATGCTGCAATGGAGCAAAGGTGGATGGACCGTGACCGTTGTTTACCAAAATCATACCAGCAATCGTTAGTCCACGAAGCACATCAAGAGATACTAACCGCTGTTTTTCTGTTTTCTGTTCCATATCCTTTCCTTTTTTTGTTTTCTTCTCTTTTCTTCTTTTCTTTTCATTTTCCAAAAGCCTTGTCAAACACTTCCCGGGCCACGGTTACGCAATCGCCTTGGGGATCGGCAGAATAATAACCGGTCTGTTTCGTCCAGGGTTCTTCCATGGCATAATAATCAAGCTTTACCATAGGCTTGCCGTCAAGCACATCCTGCAGTGTCTTCCAGTAAGCCGACCAGCGCAGATAATAAAAATCGCGA
>JALNVG010000059.1 GCA_023227685.1 Bacteroidaceae bacterium | reverse complement strand
TTGATGGTATCCAATATTGTTAACGAAGTATCCATACAACTTGAAGAGAAACACATTACAGTGATCAACTCGCTTAAGGATAAGATGCAAATAAATGGTAATTATTCACTACTTTATTCTATCTTCAGGAATCTGATGGATAACTCTATTTCTTATGCCGGAACAAATATACATATCTATATTAATTGTTTCCGCGAAGATAATGAATTTTACTATTTTAGTTTTTCTGACACTGGAATCGGCGTTGCCCCGGAACATTTGAATCGCTTATTCGAACGCTTCTATAGGGTAGACAAAGGACGGTCACGAAAATTGGGAGGAACCGGTCTCGGACTAGCCATCGTAAAGAATGCTGTCATCATTCATGGCGGCAGCATCTCGGCAAAAAACGCTCAAGGAGGCGGACTTGAATTTATATTTACGCTCAACAAAGAGAATTGAACTTTATTCGCTGATAGTCAGCCAAGTCATTACAAAATCAGGATGGATAAAATAAGAAACAGGAAAAATCTGTTTACTTTTAATATTGCAAACCTCGACAAAAAAAGAACCTTCGTTTTGAGGAATAAAATTCTGTAATCTGATTTTCATATAATCTGCCGCTGCATTCTGCAAACATTTAAATAATGCTTCTTTGGCTGACCAATGCAAAAGTAATCCCCACGTTATATCTCCATCATAAGGCTGAGGATACTCATCTGTCCGGACAAAGCGGTCACGCACTTTCCATACACGTTGTCCATACTGTTCAATATCAATGCCGGTCACATTATCTGTACTCAATATTATAGCCACATAAGATTTTGTATGCGAGATACTTATTGATAACGATGAATCCTTTAGATATGGCTTTCCTCCGACCTCATAAGCAATTACTGTATCTTTATCTTTACCGAGCATTTGATAAAGCAAAACCCGCACAATCAACCATTCCAAACGACGCCGAACAGAACGAAAGCTATGTACCTTCTGCAAATCTTCTTCTTTGAACGGGATTAGTTTCAACAAATCCTCTTCGGACTCATCAATCTTCCAGATGGCCCATTGATAACGATCAGTTTTCTTTTGCAGAAATAATGACATAAGACAAAATTATATTTTATTCGGATTTAGATCTAGATCTAAATTTAGATTTGGTTCTTAATTGCGTTGGTGCCGGAGTACTAATTGTGAATTTCACTTTCAGTATTCGCCTACTATTAACAGCCAGTACCTCAAAAAGGTAGTTTTTATAAGATACTTTTTCGTGAAGGATAGGAAAGTCACCTTTCAACTCCAACAACAATCCGGCCACAGTATCTGCATCACCACAAACCTTATCAAAAGCATCATCATCAACGCCGGTTACCTTGCAAAAATCCGTCAGCAAAGTTTTGGCCTCAAAGATCCATGTATGGTCATCCAATACCGAATATGTCTTTTCATCTTCATCATATTCATCATTAATTTCGCCAACTATCTCCTCAATAATATCTTCCATGGTGACAAGACCGGAAGTGCCACCAAACTCATCAACAACTATGGCCATATGGACCTTGTTGGTCTGAAAATCACGAAGTAATTCGTCAATCATCTTTGTCTCGGGAACAAAAAAAGCCGGACGAATAAGTGATTGCCAACGAAAATTGGGACCTTTTTTCAAATGGGGAAGCAAATCCTTTATATACAAAATACCCTTGATTCGATCTTCCGTACCCACATAAATAGGAATACGAGAATAAACATTATCAAGAATCGATTGAATAACCTCATTATAAGGAGTTTTAATGTCCAGATCTACCATATCCATACGCGAAGTCATGACTTCTTTAGCCATTTCTCCACCAAAGCGGATAATACCCTCAAGAATCGTATTCTCTTCCAAAATCTCCGACTTATCAGTCAGCTCCAAAGCATGAGATAATTCATCGACAGAGATATTATGATTTCCTTTTTTAACAAGAAATCTATTCATAAAAGTAGTAGAATGCAACAAAGCTGTCGACACAGGATGAAACAATTTTCGCAGCCACATCACAACTGGAGCAGAAAAACGGCAAAAACCTAACGCCTTCTGTGCCGAATAAATCTTAGGCATTATTTCGCCGAAAAGCAACAATAAGAAAGTCAAGGCTACAGTAAGTACAAAAAATTCAGCTACAGGAGAAGCAAATTCGAACACATTCATAAAAAAGAAATTGCAAAGCATGATAATCATCACATTCACAAAGTTGTTTGTGATCAGAATAGTAGCCAGCAACCGTTCGGATTCATTTAGAAGTTTGCCTATTTTATCATCGGAAGGATTGTTACGTTGTGATATTTCTTTCAAGTCGGTAGGTGAAAGTGAAAAAAAAGCAATTTCTGAAGCTGAAGCAAAACCAGACAAGACAAGAAGCACACCTGCCAAAACAATAGCAATGATTGCAGAAAAAGAAGGAGTATATACGTTTATGTCTTTTAAAAAAAAGGTCAGCAGACATAGATAATAGTCAGAATCCAAAATTATATATTTAAGTTAAACATTCTTCATTATTATATGGGCGTTGCGCTTGCGGGGTTTTCACCTTGTGCATCCGTTTTTGTATTTTTAGGCGTCAACATTTCCATGTTATCCACATGAACTTCTGTCGTATAACGGGTGGCACCGGACTTATCCGTGTAAGAGCGGGTACGTAGTTTCCCTTCAATATAAAGTTTATCACCCTTGTGAACATATTTATCTATAATTTCCGCCGTACGGTTGGAAGCGATAATATTATGCCACTCCGTACGCTCGGGGATTTGAGTACCATTACTCAATGTATAGCCCCTTTCCGTAGTTGCCAAGGGAAAAGTAGCGACAGACGAATTAGAATCAAAATATTTGACTTTCGGATCTTGTCCCACATTTCCTAATAAAATCACTTTATTAACAGACATATTTTTATCCTTTTTTGATTATTTTTATTGGCAAAGATAAACAGAAAAAAAATAATCTCCAAAAATCACTCCTCTTTTATTCGAGACAAATTTCTTTTCCTATAAAATCATCAATTAACTTCGGCACAGCATACTGCCTGATATTTTCAATAGGTATACATATATAGCCTAACATTGTCGCAATATCAATTAACTTTTCCGCAACAGTTATTTCATAGAAATCGGCATGTATTATTCTATGAGTAAGCACATGTTTCACATGAGAATGAACCAGACGTATCACCGGTTCCTTGAAATTGCCAAGAAAAGCACAAAACTGAGCAGAAACCATAAAATCTTCTCTACTCATAGCTTCGCTCGTTTCGATTAACGGAAACTCAAACAGATCCTTCCAAATATCGTTTTTACTTCTTTTTCTAAGTAAGGTATAATCACCCGCACGCACATACATATAATAGAAGTAACGATCAGACACTTTCGTCTTATGTGATTTCACGGGCAGAAAGTCAACTTGTTCTGCAGAAAGAGCCGCACAACTTTCAGAGAAGGGACAAAAAGAACAACCGGGCGATTTCGGAGTACACTGTATCGCCCCAAAATCCATAATAGCCTGATTATACACAGCCGGCTGTTTTTTATCAAGCATTTTATCTGCAAGTTCAGTAAAAAACTTATTACCTTTTGTTGAATCTATCGGGATATCTATGCCAAAATAGCGAGCCAACACGCGATAAACATTGCCGTCAAGCACAGCGTAAGGCATATCATAAGCAAATGAACAAATGGCAGCAGCAGTATACTTGCCAACTCCGCTCAACGCCAGAACTTCATTATACGTTTTTGGGAATACACCGTTCATACTTCTTGCCGCCTGAAGAAGATGACGAGCACGCGAATAATAGCCTAAACCCTGCCAATATTTCATCACCTCATCATCAGACGCATCAGCAAGTACCTTCACACAGGGAAAGCGTTTGATAAACCGAAGAAAATAATTATATCCTTGATTAACACGTGTCTGTTGAAGAATAATTTCTGATATCCAAATAAGATAAGGATCCTTACTCTCCCGCCATGGTAAATCTCTTTTATTTACAGTATACCAATCAATCAATACTTTAGAAAAATTATCCATCAATTTTTTTTATCTATTATACTTAGCTTATAGGAACAAAATTAATGTTTTTTTACCTAAAACATCTATATATGTACCTTTTTTAAAAATTTGTCGGGAATATATTTTTTTAAGACAATGGAAAAGCCTATATTTGCACACCAAAAAAACAGAAATGTAAGATTTATATAGTTAAGAATATGAGAAAAGCAGATATAGTAAGTGAAATTTCAGATAAGACTGGAATAGAAAAAACGAGTGTTTTGTCTACCGTAGAAGCGTTTATGGAGATTGTAAGGCATTCTCTGATTGACGGAGAGAGTATATATCTACGTGGATTCGGTACTTTCACCGTAAAAATGAAAGCCGAAAGAGTAGCACGTAATATCAAAAAAAACACAACGATTATCATTCCAAAGCGAAGAGTACCTTTGTTTAGGCCTTCTAAATCATTTACCGGAGCTTTGAATAATAAATAATAATAGTATTAACAATTAAAACTTTGTGGCTATGCCAAGTGGAAAGAAGAAAAAAGGACACAAGATGTCCACGCACAAGCGTAAAAAAAGACTAAGAAAGAATAGACATAAAAGCAAATAACCGAATGTCTGTTTAACAGAATTAAGAACAAACCTGCAGAGCAACATTTAGCAAGTTTGTTCTTTGTGTAAATTACGTAAGAATAAGCACAAGTCGTGTTTATCCAAACGAGTAAAAACGAGTAATATTTTTAAATAAAAAGTGATAAGTGAATTAGTAATTGACGTAACACCCAAAGATGTATCCATCGCCCTTCTCGAAGATAAGAGTTTGGTGGAACTACAAAGCGAAGGCAGAAATGCATCCTTTTCTGTGGGTAACATGTACATCGGACGCGTAAAAAAAGTTATGCCCGGATTGAATGCATGTTTTGTGGATGTCGGTTATGAGAAAGACGCTTTCCTTCATTATTTAGATTTAGGTCCTCAATTTAACTCACTCGAAAAGTTCATAAAGCAAACTTTAAGCAATCACAAAAAGCTCACCTCTATTAACAAGGCAACCATCCTTCCAAATATCGACAAAAACGGAACAATCTCCGGTACATTGAAAGTTGGTCAAGAAGTTGTGGTGCAAATTGTTAAGGAACCTATATCCACCAAAGGACCGAGACTGACTTCCGAATTATCTTTTGCAGGAAGATTTCTCGTTTTAATTCCTTTCGACAATAAGGTTTCCGTTTCACAAAAAATCAAATCGAGTGCAGAGCGGGCACGCCTCAAACAACTGATAACGAGCATTAAGCCAAATAATTTTGGGGTAATTGTTCGAACAGTAGCTGAGAATAAACGTGTAGCAGAACTTGATGGAGAGCTTAAAGTACTGACCAAGAATTGGGAAAATGCTATGGTCAAAGTGCAAAACGTAGCGAAGTATCCGACATTAATTTTCGAAGAAAAAAGTCGTGCAGTAGGATTACTGCGTGACCTCTTTAACCCTTCTTTCGAGAATATTTATGTCAATGATAAAGCTGAATACAACGAAATTAAGAAATACGTTGAACTCATTGCACCCGAAAGAGCCGACATTGTAAAGTTATACGATGGACAGCTTACTATTTACGACAACTTCGGTATCACCAAACAAATTAAATCATCGTTTGGCAAAACCGTTTCATATAAGCATGGAGCTTATTTGATTATCGAAAGCACCGAAGCTCTACATGTAGTAGACGTAAACAGTGGCAACCGTACCAAGAATACGGAAGGCCAAGAAAGTAATGCAATTGAAGTCAATATGGGAGCAGCCGATGAGCTGGCTCGCCAATTACGCCTAAGAGATATGGGCGGTATTATCGTTGTCGACTTTATCGACATGGCCGAGGCTTCCAACCGACAAAAGCTTTATGAAAGAATGTGTGCCAATATGCAGAAAGACAGAGCAAGGCATAATATCTTGCCACTCAGCAAATTCGGGCTCATGCAAATTACCCGTCAACGTGTACGTCCAGCCATGGATGTGAACACGACGGAAGCATGTCCTACTTGTCTCGGTACAGGCACCATCAAGTCGTCTATCTTATTTACGGACAATTTAGAGAGTAAAATTGATTATCTGGTATTTAAACTGAAGATTAGAAAATTCTCATTACACATCCATCCCTACGTCGCTGCCTACATTAATCAGGGTATAATATCCCTGAAAAGGAAATGGCAGTTGAAGTATGGATTTGGCATCAAGGTTATTCCGAATCAAAAACTCGCTTTCCTGCAATACATATTCTATGATTCGCACGGAGAAGAGATTGATATGAAAGAAGAAATCGAAATCAAATAATTGAAAAAGGCGGCCTATATTTAATAAGCCGCCTTTTCTTTTTCTTTTTTTTATTTGATATAATTGTCATACTCTTCAAAGAAACGATGAAAAGCAGGCAGCCTCATCAATATAACTTCAAAGAGGAAAATCCCAACCAATGCACAACTGATACCCAACAATACATCTATTATATAGTGCTGTGAAGTGTATACCGCAGTTCCCCATATGCCAAGCATAATGATGGTGAACAATGTGATAACCGGCCATTTACATTTTCTAACAATTGCATAAGCCAACGTAACAACCATATAAGATGAATGCAATGAAGGAATAGCAGCAAAAACATTGGCATTACGCCCGTAGATTGATGCAAAGACAGAAAGTCCCGTCATATCATCGAAATGACTTAACCCTCCCATATTCCCGGGGGTATTTAATATCGGTTGAAATCCATACTTCAATGCATACCAAGGTGGCGCAGCAGGATGAATATAGTAAATAACAAAGCCTATCAAATTGACCAGCAAAAAAGTCATTGAAAAACGAAGATAGACAGAATGTGACTTCGTAAAAAACAACCAGAGACCGAATGCAATAGGAACAGGTACCCAACAAAGATAAAAAACACCGGCAAAAAAGTCGGCCACAGCCCAATGATGGATAACAAAATATTTAGATGGTATCATCAAAACGCCCTTATCCATAATACCAAATAGAGACTCCTCCAAATGATACAATCCACTCACATCTATCGGATTAACTTCATAATTAGGGCAAACGCGCATCCAATCATAAGACATACCGAATATAAGAAATGGCAACAAAGCCACTGCCAACTTACGTGTAGACAATCCTGTAAAAAACAAAATAAAAAAAAGTCCTGTCAGTATCAAATGCTCGGGACGAAGTCCGATATACACTGAAGTCAACAACAAATAAACCAAAAATATACCAATTACTATAAAAGACTCCTTCACTGAAGGTAAATGCATTGATTGCTTCATCATCCTATTTTAATCCGAGATTTCTTCATTCTTTTTATTCCTCTCATTCATCTTCATCACTACATAGCAATGCTTGACACGTACAAAAGCAGTAACATTGGCCAAGACAGCAACGAGCGTCAATGGAACCATTAAAATAAGAATAGGATCAAATGCCGTTGTATCACTAAAAATACCACAAAACAAAGCACCGAGACTCGTCAATACCACACGTTCCGGCCGTTGCATAAAACCAACCTTGCATTCAATGCCAAGTCCTTCGGCACGGGCACGGACATAACTTACCATCAATGAACCGATCAATGCAAAAAAAGAGATAACGGAATAAATAGGATAAGAATTCATAAACAAGAAATAAGTTATGCCGAACAAAGTAAACAACTCGCTATAGCGATCAAGTACGGAATCATAAAAGGCCCCGAATGTTGAAGACATATTCCCCATACGTGCCACACGCCCGTCCATCATATCAAACAAACCGGCAAATAATATAATACCACCGGCCCAGCCTAAACACGAATAAGCACACGCATCAGCATAAAGGCTTGCATAAACAAGTATGCCGGCAGCAACAATATTCAATAAAAAGCCTATTGTTGTAATAATATTCGGAGTGATTCCTACTTTAATCATTCCATTTACTAACGGATTGATAATCTTATAAATTATCTTTTGTAACCAATCTCTGTAATTCATATCTTATTTTTATCTGATTTCAATCTTTCTCTTTTTTCTTAAAGAGCTCAAAGATATTCAAGTTTCTGTAGACAAACAAACGTTGCATATTATAATTCCAAATTAAAGCAACAATTATAGCCACAACTAATTTTGGAAATATAAAATAATCGGTAAAATACAGTCTTAAGGTATCTTTCACCCATGGCAACTCGCCCATCAACTCGGTAAAGAAAAAAGTTCCCCACGTATTAAGCCATATACTACCTATCCAAACCAATATGAACTTGAAAACCACATGGCGCATTTTAACATCACTACGCTTAAATGTCCATTTATAGTTGATGATACAATTAACCACACCGCCATAAATTGATCCTACAAATGTAGCATATAAATAATAAACTTCAAAGCCATTCACCAACAAAAGAGTCACCGCAAAATCTATGATAGTAGCCATCTGCGCCGAAAGCTGAGCCCTCAGAAACATAAAAAAACCTCCCTTTTCGGAGATTCTCTTTGCCGTATGTTTTATCCAATTAGCCATCTTACAATAAACAACACGACCAAGCTGTAAATACCTGCCAATACATCATCCATCATCACTCCTACACCACCTTTGAAACTTTCCATTTTTCTGATACCCAAAGGTTTAAGTATATCAAAGAAGCGGAATAAGATAAAAGCTCCCAATACATACCATAGATTATCAGCAGGCACAATTAACAACGGGATCCATACCCCGACCATTTCATCAACAACCAATCTCTTCGGATCTTTCCCCCAATACTGCTCCAACACATTGCCTGCCCAGATGCCAAGCACCGCAAAAACAACGATCAATACCGCGGTAACCATCCATAAAAGGTTAAACGGAAGTATAAGAGATAAGAGGAACCAAATAGCCGTGGCTACAAACGCACCGGCAGTACCTGGAGCCTTGGGAAAATAGCCAGAGCCGAAGCCTGTACCTATAAATACAGAAAAGAAAGATGGTTGTTTCATTAAATTATATTATTAATCTACCCTATATATACAACAAAACTTTCCCCTTATATAAAAAAAGGGGAAAGTTTTAATATTTAAATCAAAAGATCATCATCATTACATTAGTCCAAATATCCAGGTTCTTTTTCACCAACCATACCACGCAAAGTTTGTTTTACCATTCTCCACTGTGTAAATAAATCATGCTCAGGCTGATGTTCGAGATCGTGCATCGGGCTCTTACAGAAGAAAGATAGCCATGTCTGAATTCCGCACATTCCGGCACGTTTAGCCAAATCGCTAAAGAGTACCAAGTCGAGAGCAATAGGAGCGGCAAGGATAGAATCACGGCAAAGGAAGTTAACCTTGATTTGCATCGGATAGCCCATCCAACCGAAGATATCGATATTATCCCACGCCTCTTTATTATCTTTGCGAGGAGGATAATAGTTAATACGTACTTTATGGTATACATTTCCATAAAGATCAGGATATTTATCCGGCTCCAGAATATTGTCGATAACAGACAACTTGCTGACCTCTTTGGTCTTAAAGTTATCAGGATCGTCAAGTACCTCACCGTCACGATTACCCAGAATGTTGGTAGAGAACCAACCGCTCACACCCAGCATACGAATTTTGAACATCGGTGCCAAAACCGTTTTCATCAACGTCTGACCACTCTTGAAATCCTTACCTGTTATAGGCACATTCATTTTCTTTGAAAATTCCCACATTGCAGGAATATCAACACATAGATTTGGTGCACCCATAATAAATGGACAACCCTCTGCGATAGCAGCATAAGCATAGCACATACTCGGAGAAACAGCTTTCGTATTATTCTCTTTCATAGCCTTTTCCAACGAAGCAAGAGATTTATGTTCATCCCCCATCGGAATATAAATCTCTGTACTGGCTGCCCAAAGGACTACAATACGATTACAATTGTTGGCTGTTTTAAAGTCACGGATATCTTTGCGAATCTGTTCCATCAAATCCCAACGGGAAGAGGAGGTTTTCATGTGCGTACCATTTAACCTCTTTGCCCAATTGTGGTCAAAAGCTGCAGGCAACGGTTTGATAGCAACCAACTCATCCTTCACTTTATTCAAATCTTTCTCGCTCAAAACTTCTGCATGTATGGCAGCATCATACGCGTTATCGGGAAATATATCCCAAGAACCGAATACGATGTCATTTAAATTTGCTATAGGGACTATGTCCTTAACAAATTTTTCTTTTTTGTCTTCCATGCGAATTTTGGCCATCTGTGTGATAGAGCCAATAGGTTTTCCGTTACCGGTTCGAGCCATCAGTGTACCAGCCATTAAAGTGGTTGAGACAGCTCCCAATCCGACAACCATTACGCCTAAGCGTCCTTCTGCCGGTTTAATTTCTTGTTTCATTTCTACATATATTATTTTAAAACTAAAGGTATGCAAAAATAAAAGTTTTTTATAAACTATAATTAATAAAGGATGAGATAATCCTTTATTTAATAGACTTTAACAGTACCTGCTATAAAAGGCCTATTATTAACCTCGCAGATATATAAAATTTTCAATGTGGCTATCTGCATATTCAGAATTCATTGTACTACGGGAAAAAATAAATCAAGATAGTCTTCTTTCTTACAAATATATATATATTTTTGTAAAAGATAAGAATAATGACTTGAAATTATTACGGACATTATTGTGGCTTCAAATAAATAAAGAATAGATGAAAAAAGTAGCATTAATCACTGGAGCAAGTAGCGGCATCGGAAAAGAAACCGCTCTTGAGTTAATAAAAGACGGCTTCCATGTTTATGGTGCTGCCCGCCGCGTAGAAAAGATGGAAGAATTATCTAAACAAGGCATACAAATTCTGCCTCTTGACGTAACCGATGAAGAATCTATGACCCGCTGTGTCAAGACCATTTTGGAGAAAGAGGGACAGATAGATATTCTGATCAATAATGCAGGATACGGCTCCTATGGGGCGATAGAAGATGTTCCTATATGTGAAGCCCGCCACCAACTGGACGTCAACCTCTTTGGTCTGGCCCGAATGACACAACTCGTGCTCCCACCGATGCGTGCCCATCATTATGGAAAGATAGTAAACATATCCTCTATGGCAGGCAAGATACATACACCATACGGTGCCTGGTATCATGCCACAAAATTTGCTGTCGAAGGCTTTTCCGACTGTCTCCGCATGGAAGTTGCACCCTTTGGTATTGACGTTATTCTAATAGAACCGGGAGGGATCAAAACCGACTGGGGACTTATCGCTGCAGAAAATTTAAAGAAAACTTCAACTCACGGTGCCTATGCAGATAGTGCCACGCGGGTAGCCGGACAGATGACTAAACTATACAGCGGCGACAAACTAACAAGTCCCTCGATAATAGCACAAACTATAAGAGAGGCCGTAAATGCCGGCAAACCACGCACCAGATATGCCGTAGGATACATGGCCAAACCGTCTATCTTCCTCAGGAGAATATTGAGCGACAGATGTTTTGACAAGATCATCCGCAAAATTCAAAAAATGTAACCCCGAAAAACTTCATGAGACCTATATTCTTGCTACTTCTCATATTTCTTATTATCAATGTCTTTATCGGAATCGGTGTATTCATGACTGCCAAGACAGCACAGTACTTCCATCTCCGATGTCCAACGTGGCTAAAGATAATTCTGGGGGCAACAGCACTCCTACCTCCTTTCGGACTGATATACTTTATGAATCGAGGCGGGATAACGGCCGATATTCTTTACGATACCGCCGCCATCGTATTGGGTATATTAATGTTGTATTTCTTTATGCTCATCGCTACGGAAATATTTCGTTTATTCCTTCCGCTATCACTTCCAACATTCGGGCTCATAGCCGTAACAGGCACCATCCTGCTATCCACCTACGGTATATGGAATTCTTGGCATCCGATAGTCAAAGAAGTAAATATCACAATGACGAATCTGCCACAAAAGATAAAAGCAGTTCAGCTCTCCGATATCCATCTGGGACACTTCAGAGCCGCCGGTTATTTGCAAAAAATCGTAGATATAGTAAATGCGCAAAAACCTGACGTTGTCTTTATTACCGGTGATCTGTTTGACGGCAACCAACGTGTGAGCATGCAAACTATTGCACCTCTAAAAAACATCCACGCACCCATCTATGCCGTTCAAGGCAATCACGACATCTATGCCGGGTGGACAAAAGTGGATTCATTGCTCAGACAAACAGGTGTGCATGTACTTGAAAATGAAATGACTATATATAAAGGTATACAACTAATCGGTCTCTTGAACACGACTGCTGATAAACAATCATTTGACATACATGGATTCAAACTTGCACATACGATAAAGAGTATACTTGCAAAATTAGACATTGACCCCGACCGCCCTTCGATCTTACTCCACCACTCGCCTATCGGTGTGGAATATGCCCGTCAAAAAGGAATTGATTTATTTCTTGCGGGGCATACTCATGGTGGACAAATGTTTCCGATTACCATTATCAACCATTATTTCTTTACCTATAATAAAGGATTGTATCATGACGGGGCAACCAAAGTTTATGTCACACAAGGTGTAGGCACTTTCGGTCCTCCGATGAGAATAGGAACTGACAGTGAGATTACAGTGATTAATATATCACCAAAGCAAAATTGAGCCATATTATCATAACTCCCAATAATATAAAACTTTCTCGAAAGGAGTTGAGATAAATAAAAAAGCATAGTAAACAGATCACTTTTGCATTGCAAAACTAATGTAATTGCATAAGAAAACCAGACCATTTGCTATGCTTTTTTTATTTTAATACACTAAAATACACTTACTTTCCCAAAGTGAACTTATCCCAGGATTAAGAGGTTAATTCATAAATTAGTCAACCAATATTCGTATTAAAAATTAAACCAATTAGCCAAATAGGCGATGAAAAGTCCTTCTCTCTA